>CAZAVQ010000040.1:0-6947 GCA_964488635.1 uncultured Nitrososphaeria archaeon | reverse complement strand
GTAAGTGAGATAAGTTCCGTGATAAAAGATTCCATTAGGAGGAAAGTTGATTGGGTGATAACGACGGGGGGTTTGGGTCCCACCTACGACGACGTAACCCTTCAGGGAGTTGCTAAGGCCGTCGGCAGGAAGCTCGTCTTAAATAAAAAGGCTCTAGAGATGATTAAGAGGAAATATCTGGAGCTCTTCAAGAAAGGAGTAGTGGATAGTCCAGAGCTCACCCCTCACCGAATTAAAATGGCTATGCTACCTAAAGGAGCGAAACCGCTGGAGAATGAGGTTGGATCCGCACCGGGAGTCCTTCTAAAATTCAAGAAGACGAGGATAGTATGTCTCCCCGGGGTTCCAAGCGAGCTGGAGAACATCTTCGTGAAAAGGGTTAAGCCCATTCTGGAGAAGAGCGTGAAAAAGATCCATATCGCCGATAGATGGCTTCTGATAAAGGGGATCCCCGAATCAACGTTGGCTCCGAAAATAGATGAAGTGAGGTCGAGGTTCCCCCCAGTCTATATAAAATCTCATCCCAAACGCGAAGAAGGAAAATCTGTCATAAACCTCTACATGAGGGTGATCGCGCAGACCCCCCGCAAATGCCGTGAAATACTTGATAAGGTGGAAAAGGCCATAACAGAGTTAGCTGGGGAACTCGGGGGGATTGTTTCGAGATTAGAAGGTGTTTGACGATGAGGCCCTTAGACTCCGAAGCAACCTACTCGATAGAGAGATATCGCAGAGCGTTTGGAATGGTCAGCAGATTTGTAGATGATTTCTTAGACGGTATTGAGTCTGGAAAAACTGTAAGCCTTGATATAGAATCCATTGAAAAAGTCATCTTCATAGGCATAGGGGGATCCGGAATCATAGGTGATGTCGCTGCCCAGCTCCTCTCAGCCAAGGGGATAAAGACCGAGGTCTTGAAGAATTATAATTTACCAGAGGATGGATGGGATCTCGCGATAGCCATTAGCTATTCGGGAAACACGGCGGAGACCATTAAACCAGTCTTAGACTTGATCGACCATAACACGCCATGCATATTCATCACATCAGATGGACTCTTAGGCGAACTCGGCGCAAAAAAGGGGATACCCGTCGCGAGAGTCAAAGGCGGAGTTCCACCCAGATACGGTTTCCCGAACATGCTCGGCGCCGCCTTGGGAATCCTCGAGAAAATAGGACTAATGCACGTGAGAATCGACCCTGAGAAACTTAAGAAATTTCAGGAAAAAATCATGGAAGGCGCGGTCGCCGACTCAAATCCCGCTAAGCAGGCCGCCGTCAGAATCGCTGATTCGAATCCGATAGTCTATGTTTACGAGGAGGTTAAGAACGTCGGATATAGGTTGAAATGTCAGCTGAATGAGAACGCAAAGATGTACTGTGGATTTGGAGAGCTGCCCGAGGCGCTGCATAACGAGATCGAGGCGATTAGCTCCAGCGAATTAATCGTTATCCCGAGGATCTCTGATGAAGGTGAAGAGATGAAGGAGACCATAGAGACCTTGATTCGATTCCTCGGAGAGGAGAAGTGTTTATGCTTAAAGGCGGAGGCGGCGAAAGGTCTTGAGGAATTATTAGAACTTTTTATGTTAATGGACTATATCTCGCTTTACGTATCGATCCTTAGGAACGCGGATCCGGTAAGGCTTCCACGGGTTACTGAGTTACGAAAGATAAATAGGATAAATGTAGAGATCTTGAAGAGGGCGAGAGCTAGAATTTGATGGCGAAGGGCATACTGATCGCGAGGTTGAAGTTCGCGGCCATAGTTACGGTCCTCCTATTCGCCCTCCTCGCAGCAGGCTCCATATTCCCTCTTGGAAGTGAGGAGGCGGAAGAGCTGACTAAAAAGATCCAAGAAATGGACGGAGAGAATCTCGAAATGCAGATCTTCCTGAACAATTTCTTGATAACGGCTGTGGGCTACATACCGTTCATCGGGCCCTGTATAGTGGGCTACGCCATATTCCACACGGGGAGATATCTTGGATGGCTTTCCGCGCAGACCGGGATTCCCGCCATTTTCTCGATATTCTTCACGGTGGTCACGATATACGGCGTGCTCGAACTCATGGGCTATGGACTCGCAACCGCCGAATCCCTCATGATATCTTACCAGATCCTCCGCGCCCGACACCTCTTAAAGAAAGAGGTGAAATTTCTCTTAATAGCGGTGGCGTTATCCGCGGCGTTACTCCTCGCCGCCGCCTTCATAGAGGGAGCATTAATCCACGCCTTAGAATAGGTCCCCCAGTTTGTGACAACCATTTCCGGACATGGAAATCTAAAAATAGACAACCGACTTAGATCATTAAGCGGGTGCCGGGGTCCCATAGTCTGGCTAGTGGGTCGGCCTCGAGATCGGGAAGAATGCTGGTCAGAAACCGAGAAAGCCGATGCCCCTTGCGGGGCGCGTGGGTTCAAATCCCACCCCCGGCGCATAGAACTTATACGTTGTTTCAGGACCTACTTCGCTTCGAGTTTTCTAACTCATCTCCAGTCTTTTATCGGTTAGACACATCTTGACGTTCTTTGTCGAAGCACCTCGGTAAATGTAGTAGCTCGTCTCTTCAATGATGTTCTCTCATCGACCACGAAAATAATATTATGTATGGTATGAAAAAATAAATTACCTCCTCCGTATTCCATAGGAGGAAGTTGATGACATGAGGGAAAGCACCGTTTCAGTCACAGCGAATTGGAAAGGTGGTACGGTGGTAGAAGCAAGGGTACGTAACTTTACTTTGCTGATGGACTCGCCGCCGCATGAGAAAGAGGGTGAAGAGAGCGTGGGGCCTTCGGCTACCGAAACTTTCCTAGTTGCCCTCGCTCGATGCATCATCGTCAGCACCTTGAAAGCGGCTAAAGCTCTGGGGGTAGAGGTTAAAGATCTTTCAGTGGATGTTAAGATGAGGGTTAGGGAGCTGGAACCCGGTGTCTGGCGCTTCGAGGAGATCACCCCTTACCTGAAAATCGATGCTGACGTCGATAAGAGGACGCTAGGCAAATTGTTGAGATCGATACACAAATATTGCGCGGTGGGAAACGCTATCAAGGATGGACTTCTCAAGGGAATAGTATTAGAAACCCCCCTCAGGAGATAACGGTTGGCTGAGTGACTATGAAGCCTAAGATCGAGCTGAAAGGCGTGACCGTGCCCATGCTAACGCCTATGAAGGGAAACGAAGACCTAGACCTTGATGGAGCAAAGACCTTGGTAGAATGGCTGATAGATAAAGGAGTTCACGGAATTTTCCCGGTAAGTAACGTCGGCGAGGCGGGAAAACTGAGCATGGAGGAGAGAAAAACGCTCATCAAAGTCGTTGTAGACTCTGTTAACGGCCGCATTCCGGTGATCGCAGGCGTAGGCTTCCCCGACGCCAAGCGTACAATTGAATTGACCAGATACGCCATGGACGTGGGAGCTGACGCGGCGCTAATAATGCCGCCGTATGGGTGCCTTAAACCCTCAGATGAGGCTCTATATGATTACTACAAGACGATAAACGACGCCGTTGACGAATTTCCCTTGATACTGTATAATATTCCCGCGATCGTCCATTATGAACTCAGCCCGGAGCTAGTTGCCAGATGCGCTGACCTCAGTAATGTTGTCGCGATTAAGGATAGCGGGGGAGACATTAAGAAACTCGCATTCATGTGTAGGCTTGCTGGTGAGAAAATTAAAATTTTCTCAGGACTGGACATACTTTTCTTACCATCATTAGTTGTGGGAGCCGCAGGAGGATTCTTGGGTGGTGGAAACTTCGCGGCGGATATAGAGGTAAATCTGTATAACGCATTTGTGAATGGCGACTTGAAAAGGGCGATAGAACTTCATCAGCGGATCGTAACGTTTTGGATGGGGGTCATGGAGATCGGGAAACTGATTTCTTCACTCAAGCTGGCGACGTCACTGGTGGGTGTGCCCGTAGGTCCTGAAAGGAAGCCCGCGGAAAGGCTTACCGAGAATGAGGTTCAGAGGATAAAAATAGCTTTAGAAGAGGCTGGACTTATTCCGGCGCGTGGTACTTGAGGAACTCGTACTTGAGCCCTTCTAAAACGCGATGGAAGATAGCCGTGACTCGATAGATTGGGTCATGTTGCGAGCTTTTCCGCGAGCTTTAGTAGGTCTATGTTTAATGGCTTCTGGTTTGAACAGGATTCTTCTAGGCTTATCGAGTTAGTTTCCCCCTTTTGAAGGACTATTACCCTTCCCTTATATCCATCTAACAATAAGTCGATTGCCTTCTCGGCGAAGAGGTTTGCTAATAGCCTGCTTCTAGCGGTCGGACTACCTCCCCTCTGGACATATCCCAACACGCTTAACCTGACCTCGGTGTTCACGTTTCTCTGTATATCTTCGGCGAGTTTACGCGTCTCGCCGATTCCCTCGGCTGCGACGATTATGCTCGATCTCTTGCCTTTAGCCGCGTTTTTCCTCAGGGTTTCGTAGATCTTTTCTTTTTCGAACTTCACTTCTGGAACTAGGATTATCTCGGCTCCGGCGGTTAACCCGACCTCGAGTGCGAGGAACCCCCTCTTCCTCCCCATTACCTCGACTATGAAGGTCCTCTCATGAGAGACGGCCGTATCCCTTATCTTATTTATCTCGGCGAGGGCCGTGTTGACGGCTGTGTCGAAGCCTATCGTCTCATCGGTTCCATATACGTCGTTGTCAATCGAAGCGGGTAAGGCCATGATAGAGGAGTCCGTGAATCTGCTTAAGGCATATGCCCCCCTTATCGATCCGTCTCCCCCAATCACTACTAATCCGTCGACGTCGTTCACCGCGAGCGTCTCAGCCGCTTTCTCCAATCCCTCGCGATTCCTGAACTCCTCGCATCTAGATGTCCTCAGGATCGTGCCCCCTAGGTGGAGGATGCCGCTCACCGCCCTCGAATCGAGTTTTCTAAACTTGTTCGCGATCACGCCTCCCCATCCTCTCTCGAAGCCGATTACCTCGATGCCGTTCCCGGCCGCGAGCCTGACTAAAGCCCTTATGGCGGCGTTCATTCCCGGGGCATCTCCACCGCTGGTCACAATAGCTAGTTTCTTCAATTCACTCAACACCGTCCCACATCATTCTCCTAGATTTGGAAATTAAGGTTTGTCATAGCTTGCTCAGTCTTCGCCGAATAGTTCTAGAAAGCCTTTTTCTTGGGTCCTCCTCGTCCTCGGCGGGGCATAAGGTGCGGGGATGAACTCCACGCTGGGCCTTATCGCCGCTGGCTGCGGGTAGAGTTCCATCAGGCTATAGACCTCTTCCGGTATCTCCGTCTTTATCGGTAAACCAAGTTTCTTGGCCTCCTCGACGGTTATCGGGTAGTCGTGTGTCCACCTCCCCTCCACCATTATCTTCGCGAGCTCCTTCGCCTTCTCCTCGCCGAGCTTATCCTTAGTTAGGTTGTAAATCAGATCTTCCATCTGTTTAACGGCTTTCTCCGCTATATCGCCTAGAACGAGGAATTCATCCTTGATTTTCTCAACACCCTTTTGCTTAATCACCTTCAATACCGAAACCGCTGGTATCCCACCATATCTCGGATCACTTAGCTGTGGGTCAACGGGCCCTAGAACCGCGTGCTTATCCATCCACACCTCATCCGCCGCCAACGCTATCAGGGTTCCACCGCTCATCGCGTAGTGCGGGACTATCGCAACGGTTTTCGCCCTATGATCTTTCAACGCGAGGGCTATTTGAGCCGCCGCTAACACCAATCCGCCGGGTGTATGAATTATCACGGCGATCGGCATATCTTTAGGGGTCATTCTGATGGCCCTTAGAACCTGCTCCGAGTCTTCGATGTCGATGTATCTATAGAAGGGTATCCCGAAGAGGCCTATCCTCTCCTGCCTATGGATCAACGTGACAACCCTACAGCCCAGCTTTTTCTCGAGCTTTTTTATCAGGCTGAGCCTAGCGCTTTGAAGAGCTTTCATGCGATATTGGGGCCAGAGGAATATCATGAGTAAGAGGAAGAGCCAGAAGAGAAAGCCCACGTCGAAGCCGGCGTCCATGACCTATGAAACTCCAAACAACTCTAAAAATATTCCCCGATGGACTCGGCTCCCACGATCCTCAACAAAAGCTCAACTAAGCCCTAAACGATTTCCCGCAACCTTCCAAGAGAGCCGTGAAAGATAGTATTAGTAAAATGAATCTTTTACATAATTGGTTTATGGCCAGATCCCGAGGAATTTTACCGCTTCGGCGACTCTATTGACGGCGAGGATGAGGGCGCCTTTTCTAGAGGTGACCTCGTATTTTTCCGAATATTCTAGGACTTCCTTGAAGGCCCTCCTCATTTTGTCGTCAAGCCTTCTCAAAACCTCCTCCCTAGTCAAGCTAAAGCGTTGTAGATTTTGAATCCACTCTAGATAGCTCACTGTAACTCCTCCAGCATTGGCGAGGATATCGGGTATCACCTTTACACCCTTCTCCATTAATATCTCATCGGCTTTAGCTGTTGTCGGGCCATTAGCTCCCTCCACTATCACCTTTGCCCTGATATCCTCCGCGTTTTCCTCCGTTATCTGTCGTTCAACTGCCGCTGGGATTAGGAAGTCCACGTCAAGCTCGAGGAGCTCCTTATTGGAGATGTTCTTGGCTTTTTCAAAGCCTTTCACGGTTCCAGTCCTATCTCTATGCTCTATTACCTCATACGGGTTTAAGCCATCTGGGTTGAATATTCCCCCAGCTATATCACTGACGGCGACTATCTTCGCTCCCCATTCGTAAAGGATCCTCGCGGCATTGGATCCAACCTTCCCGAATCCCTGAATGGCGACCGTTGCCCCCTTAAACGGTATTCCATATTTTTTGGCGGCTTCTCTGACGCAGACCGCTACGCCGTATCCAGTCGCTTCTTCTCTTCCCTCGCATCCCCCGAGGGCAACCGGTTTTCCGGTGACGACTTCCGGGGTCGGCGCGCCCTTAAGCTGAC
>CAZAVQ010000039.1:0-6975 GCA_964488635.1 uncultured Nitrososphaeria archaeon | reverse complement strand
TGGGAAGTGGTCGTAATGATAATGGGTGATTATTATGAGATCGGCTTCCGCGGCCTCTCTCTCGATGAGCTCCTTGTGTTCGTTAAGTCTATCATATTCTAGCTGATGCGGCTTCAATCCATAGCGACGCGGGCCGAGGGCGGCCCCGGGATCTATGATTATTCTGGCGTTCTTGGTCTCGATGAGGGTGCACATGCTCCGCGTCCCCATGCTGTCGGCTGCCAAAAACTTCACCCTCATGTCTCCGATTCTTCCCTAATTTTACCTCCACATAAGGGGCAGAAGATCGAGTCGGCTGGGACCTCGCGCCCACAATATGGACACTTTACTGTGTCACTCTCCGGAATGGTCTTTACAACCTCTTTTTCTTTTATTCCCCGTTGTTCCTCTGATTTTCTGAGAAAGCTGAAAATCATGGCAATGCACCCTGAGACAAATACCCCTACGAAATATTGGATTGAGTAGTAGATGTATGTGAATGTGCCCGAAAGCGTGTCGGGAAAGTAGCCTAAGAGTATATAGGCCGTGAAGAATGCCGCTAGTCCTCCAATTACTGGGGGGATAGGCGACGATTTTGGGCCCTCCGTTAATGTACCGGAGGTTATCCCAGCTAAGATCATGGGCACTAGCAGGAAGAGTATGAGAGTGCCTCCGTTGATGAGGACGTTTAATCCCATGAGCTGGCAGAAGAGGGGTAAAAGTAGAAACAGCGCATAAGATATGATGAGGGCGGCTGCGAATCTACTGTTCAACTTCCCTTCTAACAAAAATGTGGCTACTTAATTTTAATCCTTTTCCGCAGACTTGCTAAACTCGCTCACCAAAAAACGTGAAATCAGGATCCTTTGAATATCAGACGTGCCCTCGATGATCTTCAATATTTGAGAATCCCTTAGAAATCTCTCAACACCTATTTTCTTAGTGACCCCGATCCCCCCATGGATCTCAATAGCCTTAATGGCCATAGATTCCATAGATTCGGACGCGTAAATCTTGGCCAGTGAGGAGGCGCCCGGCATCATCGACTTCCTCGAGCTTACTCCAGCAGCCCAATAGACTAAGAGCTTTGACGTGACCGTAGCCGCGAATAGATCGGCCAGTTTAAACTGTATCGCCTGAAGGTCTGCCAACGACTTACCATATGCCTTCCGCCTCAACGCGTAATCAATCGACATCGCTAAGAGCTTCTCCATGCCTCCTAGAGCGAGCGCCGCGGCGGGTGTTCTTGTCCTGCTATAGGTCTCTAAGGCTATTCTGAATCCCTCTCCAATCTCACCGACTCTGTTCTCATCTGGGACGGATACGGCGTGCAGCCTCAGGGTTCCAACCTTTATCCCCCTCATCCCGGTTAATTCATCTTGATACAATATGTCTAGTCCATCGGCATCGCGGTCAACTACGAAGAAAGTCAGTCGTCTTTTAGGGTCTACGTGGTCTTTCTCGACGCGAGTTAAAATTATGAAGTAGTCCGCTAGGTCGGCGCATGAAACGAACCTCTTAACTCCCTCAATAATCCATTCTCCTCCAGAAGGCTTAGCGACCGTTTTTATTCCCGATAGATCGCTTCCGGCGGTCGGCTCCGTAGCCGCGTGAGCTGCGAACTTTTTTCCAGAAGCTATCCCCGGCAGATATCTAGATTTTTGTCTCTCGGATCCGTAGATTGTCAGGGGTATCGTGAAGAGGTATGGTACGAGTATCGCGAATCCCGTCGCAATAGACACCTTACTAACCTCTTCAAGTATTATGGTTAATGATAGGAGATCGCTTCCAGATCCGCCGAACTCTCTGGGGACTGTTATACCCAAGAATCCGAGTTCTCCAGCCCTCCTCAACAATATTCGCGGAATCTCTCCTCTCTCTTCGATCTCCCTCGAGAATTCCCTGACTTCTTTCTCGGCAAATCCTCTAGCCAGCTTCATAAACTTGAGATGTTCGGCGTCAAATGCTATCTCGAAGTTCCTCAAATCTTCCAAGAGTTTCAGCATGTAACCACCACGTCCAAAGCCCTTGATTAGTATTTTCACAATGCTTTTATCTGCATTAGAACTCCTTTTCTGGGATGCTTGAGGTCTTAACAGCCTTCATAGTCACCTTCATCACGATGCCCCTGGCCCTCAAACTCGGGTCATCCCTCGGAATCTCCGGAATAGATATCCACAAACCCTGGAAACCAATCGTGCCAAAAACCGGTGGACTGGCGATACTCATCGGCGCGGTCACCGGTCTCCTCCTCAACCTCGGCTTAGGCGGCGGAATTCTTCCAGGGGTTATAGCTGTTTCTTGCTTAATCGCTGCAGCTGTAGGGTTTGTTGAAGACTTTAGAGAGGAGATAAACCCGAGGTTAAAGCCCCTTTTACTCTTACTGCCTTCTCTGCCTATCATCTTATCCGGGGCGTTCACGCCGAGGCCCGTGATCCCCTTCTTGGGTAAAACGAGGCTTTACAGGGTTTATCCGGCCATGGTTTTCCTATCCTACCCGATAGTGTGTAATGCGGTGAATAGTATAGACGTCTTAAACGGCTCGATGGCCTTGACATCCCTTCCCTTCTTCGCGATGAGCATGGCGATCTTCTACATCAGAGGCGATTACCAGGCCTTAATTCTATCGGCCGTGTTCCTCGCATCTCTCCTAGCCTTCATACCATACAATAAGTATCCGGCGAGGGTTTTCCCCGGGAATTCTGGAAGCCTATTCACGGGGGCCGCGATAACCTCCATAGCGATAGTGGGCAGGATCGAAATAGCGGCGATAATAGCGCTTCTCCCACAGATAATGAACGAGATGCACATAATTTTCTCTCTCGGCGGAATAAAGTCGGCGAAGAAGTTTAAGGCTAGACCGCTGAAAATGGAAAACGGATTCCTGACGGCATCCGAAGAGGTCGATGCCCCGATAACCCTGTTAAGGATGCTCTGCGCCAAGGCGAAGATAGATGAGCGGAGCGCCGTATACGCTATGGCCGTCATCTCGGTCTTCACGGCGTTTTTGGGTTTGATCACAGATCTCTTATTCATTGAGGGGGCTCTGTGATGGGGTTAAAGAGAAACTTAGGGAGCGTGCTCTGCCTCCTCATAATAGTTTGGATTACGTTTCTCGCGGTAAGCTATCTCATCGCCATAACCATATTCTACACTTTAGAATATTCTCAGACAGCGATTTTCCTGAGCGTTTTGAGGGTCATTATAGGTCTTGCGATAGCGAGTGGCTGGGTGGTCGTCTGGTATAAGCTCACCAAATTCTGGCTTTATAGAATCTTATTGAGGAGAGAGGAAACTTAAGAGCCGCCAGATCTCAGAAACTTTGACCCGAATTGAGCGAGGATCCCAGGATCGGAGTTGTTGGCGTTGGTTTCTGGGGCAGAAATCACCTACGGGTTTTAAAGGAATTGGGCGTGCCGGTTGAAGCGATATGCGATGTCAATCGAGAGCGCGCCGAATCTCTCGCCAAATACTTCGGCATAAAGAAGTTTTACACCAATCTCGGAGAAATGTTAAGGAAGGAAGATCTCCAAGCGGTGACCATCTGCACTCCCTCGGTCACCCATGCTGAGTGCGCTGTAATGGCCCTCGAAGCGGGTTTAGATGTTTTCGTGGAGAAGCCCCTCGCGTCTACGGTAGACGAATGCTTCAAGATAATCGACTCCATGAAGTCCAGTAACAAGCTGGTTATGACGGGCTTTATCGAGAGATTTAATCCAGCCGTCAGCAAGGCGGTTCAGCTACTCGAGACAGGTGAGATAGGAGACGTTATAATGTCTCATGGTAGGCGAATCGGGTGGTGGCCTCAGAGGATTGGAGATGTCGGGGTGATCAAGGACACGGCGATCCATGATATCGACCTAGTAAGATTCATCTTCAAACAGGATCCGACCCAAGTCTACGCCAGGGGAGGGAGGCAGAAGCATCGTTTAGACGACCACGTCCAGGCGATCCTAACCCTCGAAGACGAATCGAAGGTGGCGTTCATCGAGGCCAACTGGCTGACTCCGAGGAAGAAGAGGGAGATGCAGATCACTGGAAGCGAGGGAGTCTTATCGATAAAATTCCTGACACAGGAGGTTTCCTTGGAAAAAGCGGATGTCGTCATCGAGCCCATAATAAAGCAAGGCGAACCCCTAAAACTCGAGCTAAAACACTTCGTAGACTGCGTGAAGAATAAAAGGAAACCGCTCGCCGACGCCGTGGACGGGTTGAAGGCAGTCGCGATAGCGGAGGCGATGCTCGAGTCGATGGGGGAAAATAGGATCATCGATATAGATCTAAAGAACTTAATCTAGCGTCTTTGCAGGTGTTTGGGAATGCGGTCCGAGATTCGGCCTATATATTGGAGAAATGGCGTGGTCTATATCATCGACCAGAGACTGCTTCCCCATAAATTGAGATATCTGCGGCTGAAAACGGCGAGAGCCGTGGCAAAGGCGATAAAAGATATGGCTATTCGGGGGGCGCCAGCGATAGGAGTTGCCGGGGCAATGGGCTTGGCGTTGACCGCGTATCACTCTCGCGCTAAGACCCGTGAGCGCTTTCTTTCAGAACTCAGGAAGAGTTACGAGTTATTGAAAAATACGAGACCTACAGCCGTTAACCTATTCTGGGCTTTGGAGAGGGTTATGGCCATCGCCGAATCCGATGCACCGATTGAGGAATTGAAGAAGTTGATCTTAGATGAGGCTGTTAGGATGGCGGAGGAAGACGTGGAGGCGAACAGAAAGATAGGGGAGAACGGGGCGAAGCTGATAAACGACGGGGATAGAATCCTAACTCACTGCAACGCCGGAGCCCTTGCCACGGCTGGATATGGGACGGCTTTAGGCGTCATCAGATCCGCGTTGATGCAGGGTAAACGAGTTACCGTCTATGCTTGCGAGACCAGGCCGAGGCTTCAAGGAGCCAAGTTAACCGTCTGGGAACTGATGAGAGATGGAATCCCAGTGAAGCTGATAACCGATAATATGGCTGCGTTCCTCATGCAACGAGGGATGATTGATAAGGTTATAGTTGGAGCCGATAGAATTTTGGCCAAGACCGGGCACGTAATAAATAAGATCGGGACGTTAAGCCATGCTATTGCAGCAAAATACTATGATATACCGTTCTTGGTCGCGGCACCCGTCTCCACAATCGACTTCGAGTCAACGTTGGAAGAGGTCGTGATAGAAGAGAGGGATGGACGGGAGGTCCTCTACATCGAGGGTAGGAGAATTGCCCCGCGGGGAGCGAAGGCGCTGAATCCCGCTTTCGACGTAACTCCGCCTGATCTAGTGTCTTACATAATCACCGAAAAGGGGATTTACAGACCTATGGAACTCAGAGAATTAAGTTCAATAAGATGATCAATAGCAGAGTAACTAATCCTATCACCAAAGACTTTATTCCCGATTTAACAATATCCCTCTTAGCGATCCTTCCAAGGAAGATTCCAAGGCTGAAGAGCAAGGCAAACGAGATCGCGGTCGATAGATAAAACGCTGTTTCGGGCATTAGAAGCCCTACCTCGGCGGCGAAGTATGGTATTAACGTTATTAATCCGGCCAACATCGCGGATAACGAGTCCACAATCGCCGATATGACGGCGGCCTTCTCCCGCGCCTCAACTATAACGGTACCATCGAGCTTCACCAACATGGCCTCCTCTATTTCCTTAATCTTCCTCTCCTGCTCTGCCTTCTCGGTCATATAGGTTCCACTGGCTCCGGAGATGCCCATCGCTATTGATGCGCCGATGCCAGCCGCTAAGATCTGTTTGACCGCCGCCTCGCCTAGGAGAACGGATCCAAAGATTATTCCCAGGATCGTGATTACCCCGTCGAAGGCGTTCATGACGGCGTATCTTCTCGAGTACTCCTCGGCCTTCGAATATCGGAAAATCCCCGAAATCGATTTCCTTAGTTTACTGAACATCCCTAGGATCACTCCTCGAAAACGACCTCGTCAACGCTGTGGATCGCCGCCCCCATCGTCTTTACACGTTCTTCTATCTCCTTGAAGTCTATATCTTTGCCCTCAACTGTGATCTTCACCGTATCCGTCTCCACATCTACCTCCATAACGACCCCTGAAACCTTCTTAACCCCCCTGATACTGGAGAGTTCCCTACAGAAATCGATGAGATCTGGAATGTGAGGCTTCAAAATATCAAGAACAAGCCTAGACAATGCGAGGGGGCCTTTGGACACCCTCTTTTCACCGACCTAGGAAAGTGATATATCAGCCAAGTTAAAAACATTAACAAGAATAATCCCGTTCGCTGGGAATTCCATCCGGCGGTGGGCGCAGACTCTCCCACCAAGATCTTAATACCCACCTCTTCTCTGGCCAAATCGCCTTCTCCCTCATAAAAGCATCTTTTTGCCGAAAATTTCGAAAAAATTTGTAAAAATGTTATATATAGGTGGCTCCCTTAATTTGGCATGAACATCGAGGGTATCGCTCTGAGGTTAGGGCTCTCCAAGGAGACTCTGATCCTCTTGCTCGTCCAGGCGGCTCTAATAGGCCTCGCCCTGAGCTTGGGTCTCGGAACCGCCGACAAAACCGGGAGCAAGGTTCCCTTCTAAATACGTCTCCTGAACTGTTTTACCCTCTCTACTATTTTTTCGATTCCTTCCTCGAAGGTATTAATCCATCCAGCCTGATCTCTATAGAGATTGTAATGAACCGTGAATTTCATGGAGTATTCCATGCTCGGGAAATCCATCTGCTTTATCTCAGTGTGTTCTGTCAAGTACTTTATTGTACGATAGAATCCGATTGATGGTAAAAGCAGTATAGCATAATATTCTCGGTCTTCAGAATTCATTTCCATGTAACTAAATGGGATATTCAACACAACTTCTCTCGCCGCATATGTTGATGGTAATTTTACAATTACTGGAGTAGCTATCAAATCAGGGTTCTCTAATGGGACCCAGCTCACGAGGTAATGGTGAATAGCTTTAACAACTTTTTCATAATGTCTCTTGATTGTTTGCCGACTTA
>CAZAVQ010000038.1:0-7027 GCA_964488635.1 uncultured Nitrososphaeria archaeon | reverse complement strand
GAGGACGCATATCTCGCAGCCGCGACCCTCAGACCCGAGACTATCTTCGGTGTCACAAATATCTGGGTTAATCCAAACCACGATTACGTATTGATACGAGCAGATGGGACAAAGCTGATAGTATCGGAGCGGGCGGCCTACAAGTTAAAGAATCAGATGAGAGAGGTGGAGATCCTAAGGAAAATACCAGCAGAGGATCTTATTGGAAAATTCGCGGAGACCCCTCTAACCGGAAAACGCATCCCGATATTCCCAGCAGACCTAGTTGACCCAGATTTCGGCTCGGGAGTCGTTTACAGCGTTCCCGCCCATGCTCCCTACGACTACGCTGGAATAATCGCCCTCAAGAACAACCAAGAAAGGATCAGAAAATATCAGTTAAAAGAACTCGTGGAATCGATTAAACCCATATCGATCATCGAGGCCCCAGGCTATGGAGAGTTCCCGGCCGTTGAAGAAGTCGAGCGACTTGGGATAACCTCCGATACAGATCCAAGACTTGAAGACGCCACGAAGACCATTTATTCGAAGGAATTCCATGAAGGAGTTCTAAAGAACAATTGTGGTGAATACTCCGGGAAACCGGTTTCTGAGGCGAGGGATCTCGTTAAAGAGAAGCTGATCGAGGTGGGACTCGGCGGAGTCATGTGGGAGCTACCGGAGAAGGTGATATGCAGATGCGGAACCGAGACGATAGTGAAGATAGTAGAGGATCAATGGTTCCTCAGATACTCTGATCCAGAATGGAAGGAAAAAGTCAAAGAACACATAATGAACATGAACATATATCCCGAAGAGGCCAGGAGATGGTTCCTCAACGTAGTTGACTGGCTGAGAGATTGGGCATGTGCCAGGAAGACCGGGCTTGGGACAAAGTTGCCGTGGGATCCGAATTGGATAGTTGAGACCCTAAGCGATTCAACGATTTACCCGGCCCTTTACACCATAAGCAAATACCTGAACCTTGGGATCGTTAAACCGAATCAGCTGAACATCGATGTCCTCAACTACGTTTACCTCGGGATAGGGGATCCGGCCAAACTCTCATCCCAAACCGGGATAAAAGAGGAAGTCCTAAAGCAGATGCGGGGAGAATTCTTGTATTGGTATCCCGTTGACATGAGGATCTCGGCGAAAGAACTAGTTCCAAACCACCTGACATTCTACATCTTCCACCACGTAGCCATCTTCGAGCCGCGTCACTGGCCTAGGGGAATTGGAGTAAATGGCATGCTGAAGATAGAGGGCGAGAAAATGTCAAAGAGCAAAGGAAACTTCATACCTCTAAAGAGGGCTATAGAAGTCTACGGCGCCGACGCAACCCGTGCAACGCTCCTACTCGCCGCAGAAGACCTCGATGACCCCGATTGGAGGGATAAAAACGCGAGGGAGGCGAGGAACATGCTTGATGTATTGATAAGAATTTGTAAAGACGTTGCCTCCGCGGATTCCCACGACCACACCAAAGTAGATGAATGGCTATTATCAACCTTACAGAAAAAGATACAGAAGATCACATCCGCCATGGAAAAGCTCAAGACTCGGACGGCGTTCAGCGAGGCACTTTACGGACTGTACAACGACTGGAAATGGTATATCAGGAGAACGGGTGGGAAGATCGGGAAAGCCGCGGAGAGATTCCTCGAGGAATGGATAAAGATCTTGGCCCCATTTATCCCATTCACGTCAGAAGAATGCTGGAGCATACTCGGAAAAAGCGGATTCGTCTCCCTAGAGAAATGGCCCGAGCCTCAGGATGATTTAATCAACGAGGACGCGGAACTCAGAGAAGATTTACTCAAAAACTTGATGGAAGACATCAGGAGCATAACTGAGGTTTACGGGAAAACTCCAGGTAAAATAGTAATCTACGTATCATCTAGAAAGAAAAAGGACTTACTCGAAAAAGCCATAGAGTTAACGCGCCACGAATCCAAAGGAACCGTAGGAAAACTGATAAAATGGATGATCTCAGAAAAGGTAACGGATCCGAAGAAGGCCCCTACTCTCGCAAAGCTCATGATAGATACGGTTACATCCCTTACATCGAAATATGGCATGGAAACGCTGCTAAAAGCCGCGGAAGACGAATTAGAACTTTACCGCGAATCGATAGAATTCCTGGAGAGGGAGTTCAACGCGGAAATCGAGATCTATTCAGAAGACCAAGAAAATATCTATGACCCGAGGAATAAGGCCTCAGCCGCGTTACCTCTCAGGCCAGGTATCTACATTGAGTGAAGTACTAAACATCGAAGAGCGGCTGGCCACGTTAAAGGACGCGGCGGCGGATCTAAGATACTTATTGAACCGGGGATATAACAAACCATCGGCCCTAAAACTCGTCGGAGATAGGTATCAACTTAGTAAGATCGAGAGATCAATATTATTCCGATCCGTTTACTCCCAAGAAGACGTGGCTATCATAAAATCAAAAAGAGCCGGGATCGGGGAACTCAAGGGAAACGAGCTGTGGATCGATGGATTTAACGTCTTAAACACGGTTGAGGCGATCCTCAAGGGGGACTATGTAATTCTATGTGATGACGGCGTTATAAGGGACTTCTCAGAGACACACTCAAAATACAAAATCTCGGAATTAACGGAGAGAGCTTTAGAAATCATAGCCCACTTCTTAAAGACCGTGAAAATCCTTCAAGCCGTGATTCTCTTCGAATCCCAGATAAGTAGAAGCGGCGAGCTAGCCGCCTTAACTAGGAGAATCATGGCTAAGGCCGGTGTCAGGTGCGCGGCCAAAACCACGAAAACCGTGGACTCGGAGCTGATAAAATCGGGTAAAATAGTAGCCTCAAGCGATTCAGCCCTGCTCCTGAGATGCAGAAAATTCGTAGACCTCCCAGCCCACCTAAAAATAATCAAAAAGACAAGAATACTGATCCTAGACGACGCATAGACAGAAATTAAATTAACCTTTATTTAAAGGCCCGAGAAAACCTTGTAACCGGAAACAAAAGATAAAGCACCGATTGGGCCCGTAGCTCAGCCTGGACAGAGCACCGGCCTTCTAAGCCGGGGGTCGGGGGTCCGAATCCCCCCGGGCCCGGTTCTCTCTTTTAGGGTATTCTTGGTTTCCAGTGTTTTGCGTGTTCTAGGATTACTCGTAGGGCGTTTTTGTAGGCGAATTTTTCTATGTCTGTTTGGCTCATTCCTTTTTCGGCTAGTAGGTTGAAGAGGTCTTTGAATTTCGTTATGTCTTCGAGGTCTTTAGGCGGCGTTGAGTCTATCAAGCCGAAGTAGTCCGTTCCTATGGCGATTATATCTGGGCCAAATGTTTCATATACGTACATGATGCTGTCCGCGTATGCCTCTAGGTCTTTTTTCTTTCCGATTAAGTCGCACATGAATCCCGTGACGCCCCCGGTTTTCTTTATCGCTTCATACATTTCGTCGTCGAGGTTTCTTGGAATGTCGTGTATTTTCTTGGGATTGACGTGGCTATTTATCAACGGGAGCCTTGAGATCTCAGCTGCCTCCAAATGAACACGCTTGCTGGCGTGGGCGAGGTCGATTATTATCCCGAGTTTATTTGCCTCTCGGATTAACTCCTCACCTTCTCCGGTCAGGCCGTAGTCTTTTGCCGACATGCAGGACGCCGCATATCTCGTATCGAAGTTCCATGTGAGCTGTATGCTCCTAATTCCGAGGTTATAGTAGAGCTTGAGGTCATCGAGGTCTTCTAGCATATAAGTTCCCTCTAAGGCCAAGAGGAAACCTATCTTCTCTCCCTGAATCGAGACATCGACATCATCCTTAGTCGAGATCAAGACTATATCCTTCGGATATGCTTCCGCGAGCTTGTAGTAGACCTTGATGTGTTCAAGCGCTGTCGTATGCGTGGCTTTCGGAGTCCAGGCTCTCAACTCCACGGCGTAACCCTTTTTGAGCTGCTCTTTTATCCTAGGTGAAATCGTAGATAAGAGGCAAAAAACCGAAGAGAATACTATCGCTACATTCGCCCTCCTGAATTTTGGTATGTCGCCGTGTCTCCCCGGAATATCTTCATCGAAGTCTCCAAGCTTAAAGGTCAGGCCGCTAGCTCCACTAACATAGTAATATGATATATCTTGATGGAGATCAATTATGGGAAACGACTTCATGTGTAATAATTTGCCTGCTAGGGATATTTAAGATTGAAACTCTCCAAAAAGAAGAGTTAATGTTCCTAAAAATATTGTCTTATGGGTCTTTAATCTTCTCTTACTTGGACTATCATCTCGACCTCAACCGGTATATTCAGCGGAAGCTCATTAACGCCTATAGCACTCCTAGAATGCTTGCCCTTTTCCCCGAAGATCTTGACTAAGAGGTCGGAGGCTCCGTTCATGACCCAGGGTTGTCTATTGAAGTTCTCAGCACTAGCCACGAAACCCGTTACTTTCACTATTCGCTCAACCTTATCCAGATCGCCTATCGCGTCCTTGATTATCGCTATGCAGTTTAACGCTGCTCTCTCGGCGGCCTTATAGCCCTCCTCCTCGCTTACCTCCTTACCCAATTTCCCGGTGATATACGGCTTACCCTCTACCAAGGGGCCCTGCCCGGATATGAATAGCAGATTCCCGACCTTGACGTATGGGACGTAGGTCGCCACCGGTTTTGGGGCTGGCGGCAATTCTAATCCTAGCTCCGTTATCCTCTTCTCGACTTGAACCATGTCTGTTGAGTATTTTCGGATATAATTAAAGATTTGGATTTGCCTGGATGGCGATTTCTTGCCGATTGAATTTTATGAGGAATTAAGATATATGAACCAGCGGTGGGGAGAAAATCCGAGGAGGCGAAGATATCTTATGGGAATACTTGAGATGTTAGGTCTAAAAAGACTGATCAACGCCTATGGGACGGTAACCCTAATCGGAGGATCCAGGCCCCATGAAGATGTTCTAAAAGCCATGGCCGAAATCTCTAAAGTATTCGTATCCATGGAAGAACTATACCGCAAAGTAGGGGAGATCATCGCCAGAGAAACCGGAGCCGAGGCAGCCATAGTGACTTCTGGGGCCGCTGCGGGCGTCACGTTGTCGGTGGCGGCATGCATGACCGGCGGTGATATGAAGAAGGCTTACCAGCTCCCGAATACTGCTGGATTAAAGGACGAGATAGTCGTTCAACAGAAACATAAGAGTATCTACATATACGTGGCCCAAATACCCGGAGCAAAACTCGTTTACGTGGGAAATGAGCAACGCACACTTCCCTCCGAGATAGAATCCGCGATAAACGAGAAAACCGCCGCAGTCTTATACATGTATTTTGATCCTCAGGAGGGCGTGGTTCCCCTTGACAAGGTCATAGAGATAGCTCATAGAAAAGGTGTGCCCGTGATCGTGGATGCGGCCGCTGAACTTCCCCCGGTTGACAACTTACGAAAATTCGTGAAGATGGGAGCCGACCTCGTCGTCTTCAGCGGTGGAAAGGATATAGGAGGACCAAACGATACGGGAATAGTCCTCGGCAGAAAAGACTTGATAGACACAATCTTCAGGCTTGGACCACACAGCTTAGATGTAATCGACGGCCAATTGACCTGCTTCATAGGAAGGCCGATGAAACTCAGCAAGGAGGATATCGTGGGATTACTGGTGGCATTTCTGAGATACGTTAAGATGGATCACGAGGCGAGGCTTAAAAAACTACACGAAATGGTCGAAAAGGTGGTTAACGAGCTAAGCGACATCCCATGTGTTAAGGTTAGAAAATATATCCCGGACAGTAGCCATCCAGTCAGACCATTGATCATACCAAAAGCTGAATTTGATTTAAGCGACTGCTTCCTTAACGCCGACGAATTACTAGAGTTATTGAAAAAGAAGGATCCACCTGTTATCGCCTATTCGGCGTATGGCAAGGTATACGTTAATCCACAATGTTTAACCGATGACGAATTGGACATAGTCATAGAGAGATTCAGGGAAATATTATCGGAGAAATGTAGTAACTGTCCAAAAAGGAAAAGTAACTGATTTCGGCCAATACTCTTCTTTTATCCTCACCGCGGGAATGGGTTATAGGTGTATAGCTAAGCCTAATATACGACCCTAATCTTATCGTCTTTGCCATGACTTTGAAGAAAGATCTTAGAGATGGAAGAGTTACCCTGGGAACGTGGATAACCATTAACCACCCGGATGTTGTCGACGTCTTATCGGATCTCAACTTCGATTGGATATGCTTCGATTTGGAACACGCGCCTATAGACCCATCTGATTTAGATTTTTTGCTGATGCCCTTGAAGGAGAATTCGCCTACGCCGATGGCGAGACTTTCGTGGAATGATCAAGTGATCGTGAAACGAGTCTTAGATATGGGAGTTAAGGGGCTCGTCGTGCCCATGGTTAACACCAGAGAAGACGCGGAGAGAATGGTTAGATATGCCTCCTATCCTCCGAGGGGGATAAGGGGAGCCGGTCCGAGAAGATGTATTAGATACGGCGAGTTGGATTTCTTAAAGTATTATGAAGGCTTTGAACGCGATGAACGAGTTCTAATAGCCCAGATAGAAACACCCCAAGCCTTAGAGAATTTGGAGGAAATCGCGTCGACGCCCGGAGTTGATGCGCTTTTCATAGGGCCCTTCGATCTAACGGTAAACCTGGGGATTCCAACCCAATATGATAACCCGAAGTTTAAGGAAGCGAAGAAGAAGGTGCTTAAGGTCTGTGAGAAATACGATGTCGCTCCCGGAATTCACGCACTCGTCCCCGAGATGGTTAAACAGGTAATCGACGAGGGATTTAGATTCGTGGCCATAATGAATGATATGAAGGTGATGAAGAGCGGGTTCAAGAAGATACTGATAGAACTCGGGAGACTCGAAGAGCGGGCGGTAAGAGGCTACTGAACTCAAGAATTATCCATAAATTTTGCCGGAAAAAGCGGACGCCTCACTACCTCAAGCTAGAGTTCTAAAGAGACCATCTTCAACTGAGTTCTGAGGCAGGGTCCCGCCGTTGGTGAATAACTTTTAAAGTAGCGTTTCCTTAAATATCCCGGCTCTTCGGAGGTG
>CAZAVQ010000037.1:0-7308 GCA_964488635.1 uncultured Nitrososphaeria archaeon | reverse complement strand
CGGGCCTGTCGAGCCCGTGACCCGGGTTCAAATCCCGGCCAGGGCGCCATTTTTCAATAATTTTTCATCTATCGTTCCGTCCGTTATCCTTGCTTTCCACGATTTCGGATTTCCCGCGGCCTCCCTGAAAGGTGGGATCGGATATAGATTAAGTATTGAGGCGTTTAGTGAGCGGCTTGATGTATTTGGAGGGCACGTGGCGGCAGAGATAGACCTCTTCGGTTGCTTTGTAGAATTTTATCCCATCTCTCCTAGCTCTCTCGGCGTCGATTACCAGTATAACGGGGTTACCCGTCCTTCTAGACCCCACTCTCCACGCTAGGTCAACGGTCGGGGAGAGGTGAACCCATCTCCGCCTCATAGGTCTAAGCCCCGTTTTCAGAATTTCGGAGGCAGCCCACGGCGTTGTCCCGTGATATAGTATCTTAATGGATCTGTCTTCTTTGAGCCGCATCTTCACGGGTATGCTGTGGCCGTATAGTGCCCTGATCCTTCCATCCTTGATTTCAAATCGCCTCCTCGGACTCTTCTCAACTATCTCTCGAATCAATTCTTCATTAACTGACGGGAACTTTTCCCTGAGCTTTTTTAGGAGATCGGATAATTTTACGAAACCATTTTCATCCATTCTCAGGTCTTCTGGATTATGTCTGAGTAGATAGCTCATGTACTTGCTGATCTTGGTTTTCAACCCGCCGTCCCTCATGGCCGCACTAGATGGGCCATTTCTCCATTCGGTAGGCCATGTCCCAGAACATGTATTCGTATCTGCTAGCAGTCGTGAATATCTTCTCCAATTTTTCGCGGTCTTCCGCGGAGGCCATCTCGTCCAAAAATGCCTTCAATTCGTCTACCAGAGTTAGATAGTCCTTTGTCGTATACACCGTCGCCCATTCCACGTATATCCCGACGCGGTTATTCTTCAATTTGTCCTTGTGCTTCGATGCTATTTCGGCGTAGCTCCAGAAGCACGGCAGCATAGAAGTGAGGCCTTCCAACGGAGTTCCTAGGGCACAGGTTTTCAGCAGGAAATTCATGTAGGCCGCATTTGTTGGGGAGGGATTCACCTCGATTACATCTTCAAGCTTCATATCCATTTTGTTGAGGAGCTCCTCGTAGTTCGCCATCTCGGTGGTCGCCTCTAGGTAGGCTAACTCGATCATCTTGCGGGCGAGCCTGTATTCAGACTTAGAGGCTATGAGACTGAAACACTTATACATCGTGACCAGATAATTGTAGTCCTGCACCAGATAATACTTGAATTTCTCGATCGGGAGAGATCCGGAATATAATTCCACCACGAATGGATGGTCGAGAATTGACCTCCAGATCGGGTCGGCCGCCTTCCTCAGAACCTCGCTAACCTTCACCATCGCCACCTATTTATCGACATCCAATAATTTAGGATATAATTTTCTCAGAGAAGTACGGTATCATGGTTTTTATGTAGAGGTTTTCCTAGTTATTGGCATGAGCGAGTGGGGTTCGAGTGGAAAGGTCGTGTACCCTCATGAGGTGAAGCCTGAGGAGGTTAAGGAAGAGGGAGCCGAAAGGGCTTGGATAAGGTGGTTGATCTCCAAGGAGGATGGCGCGCCAAATTTCTCGATGAGGTTTTTTGAGATAGAGCCCGGCGGCAGGACTCCGTTACATAACCATCCATGGGAGCATGAGGTATTCATCTTGAGTGGGAAATGTAAGGTGATACTCGGAGATGAGGAAAAGATCGTAGACCCGCATGCCGCGATCTACGTTCCACCAAATCTAAGGCATAGTTTCGTAAACGTCGGCCAAGAGAAGCTCACCCTCCTATGCCTGATCCCGCATAGACAATCCGATTAAAAATAGCGAAAAATCTCCTTATGGACTCTGTTAATCCACGGCTACTCCAAAGACCGCTGAGAGAAGTTTTCCTATTAGGAAGGTGACCGCGGCGGATCCGAATCCGGCCAGGATCATTTCTAAGATCTTTCGTTTCACGGGGAGATCTGCTGAGATCGCTATTATGAAGCCGGTTGCGGAGAGGGCGAGCCCCGCGAAGAGAAGGGAGAATAACATGGCGGGCAGAATCGGCAGACCCATGAAGTAGGGGAGGACCGGTAGGAACGCGCTTAGGAGATACGCCAGCCCCGTGTAGAGACCTGCAGCCGCCGGCTTCTCCAGCTTTTCCTCCCTCAGTCCGTATTCTTCCTCCGCGATTATTCTCGCCATGAGATTCGAATCTTTCATGGATTCATCCGCAACCTTTAACGAGGCGTCCTCGCTGTATCCCTTTTCGATCATGAACCTCCGAATTCGCTCCCTGAACACGTGCGCCGCATATCTAGCCGCCAACCCCACTCTCCCAAGAATCCCTTCGTGGACCTGCCTTTGAGCTCTCGCCGCGACATACGCGCCTATCCCCATCGATAGAGCGCCGGCTATTGCGACGACGAGGCCGCCTAAGGCGACGTGGAATGGGTTGCCGTAGGCTCCGGCCAGTCCCGCGGTGACTGAGAGTATCTCCACTAAGCCGTCGTTCATTCCTAGGACGGCGTCCCTCACGTGGTCTAGGAGTTCCTTGAACTTGGATTCCTCCTCCGCAAGCTCTTGTTCATGGATCAACTCCTCCTCAAGGATCTTTCTAATGGCTTCCTCCTCTTCCTCGTCGAGATCCGGGTTTTCGAGCATCTTCGAATAGAGTTCTGCTGCGTCTCGTTCCCCGGTTTCCATGAGCCTGAAGGTGAGGGCGAGGCCGAATAATCGGAGGATCATAACGTAGAACATCGTTTTCAGGGAGCTAACTTTTATCTCGGAGGGGTCGATTCCACGTTTCTTGAGGAAGATTTGCCAGAAGTCAGCGTGATTCTTCTCCATCTCCGAGATTCTCAGAAGCCTATTCTTTGTGGAGCCTTCTTTCCCGATCCTCGAGGCCATGGAATATATCTTCGACGCGAACAATTCGTCTGCTAAAGCGATTTTAGCGTACTTGATTATGTCTCCTCCGCCTTTCACGCGTTCTCACGCACTCTGTCAAATGATAAACGTTATGAAGACTCCGAGCCGGCTACTCTTCTCCCGAAATATTGAGGGCCGTGTAGATCGCTGCTAGAGCTGAGGGCGCGGCTAATTCGGTTGAGAGCGTGATCCCCGGTGCGATGTCGAGGACGAGGTCGGCCACCCTATAAACTCCCTTTGGTATACCCTCTCTCGAACCTATCAATAGCGACACCCTACGCCTTCTGAAGAAGAGCTCCCTGAGTTTTGGAAGGGCGTCTCTAACCTGTAGTCCCTCGGGTTCGAGCACGATCATTGATTCACCTCTGCGCTCCCTCACGAGTTGGTAGAGATCCTGAACCAGAACCCTCACGCATTCAACCTTCCTGCTATACGTTTTCTTCTGCACCTCGTATCGGCTCTTTATTCCCTCCCTTATCCCCGCTATGAATGCCTCGAGTTCGAATGCGTTTACGGGCTTATTCGGAGCGATTACCAATTCCCCGACCTCATAGGCTTGAACCGCCCTCCCGATCCTCCTCCCTATCTCCCTCGCACCTTCTAGGGACCCGAGGTATGGCATCTGGACTATCGAGATATTTTTGAAGGTCAATGCGCTGAGTTTCTTCTCCGGACCCATCTTCCTCCATTCCCGCTCACCCTCGGTTATCGATATCCCGGCTCTATCCAAGATTATCTCGACGCGTATCGTCACATCCGGATCCTCGAGGTCGACCCTTGCCCCGGTTTCCGCCTGGATAGCGGCCCCAACCGCCGAATTCACGTCTAGGCTCGTGAAGTCGTGTTTGCCCCTCCGCACCGTCCGGACGGCGAAACTCTTTTCATCGCTTAACCTATCCTTAGCCAACTTGACGGCGGCCTTTACTATCTCCTCTAACTTGGCTTCCACGACCTCATCGACTCGGATTATCGATTCAGCCTCCGGGATCTCCCTCGATATCGTCTCCATTAGTCGCCCCTCATCTCCGCACGACTCGATGACCACCAAACCCTTTAGCCCATGGGGTTTAGCGACGAGTCTTATGCTGGGATCTATCTCGAGAATCCTAGAAGCCGCGACATCCTCCAAACCCAACGGCGTCTTAATTATAAGCCTCATATCGTATTCCAACGATAGATTCGAGCTCAGAAATTCTTTACCTTTAACCTAGTAATTCGGGGGGTTACTGGAAGAGGGCCCATATGCAGATGAGGATGAGGAGCGACGCCGAGATGACGTTTAACAAGGACATCTTTTCAGATCTAAACTTCTTGAGCCTTCTAGATGCCTGAGCGGCTATGCTGAGGGAGACCAGTATAGAGATCAATGGGATCACGAAGACCAAGTTATAAACCGCCAGCGCCGCGTATCTCTCTAAATCACTTAATCCCGCGATCAAACTCAGGGCGACGAGATATGGTCCCGCGGAACATGGGAGCAATGTGAAGCTCACTATTATGCCTATTCCAAAGGCGATTGGTGCCGCGGACTTTGCGGAGACGTGGTCCACGAGGTTTGAGGTGAACCTGTAGAGGGGTTTTGGCAGCGGCGACCTGAACCCCCTTCTCAGGGAGGTGAATATCTCATAGGAGCCTAGGATTATCCCGGCTACGGCGATCACGTATCGGAGCCAGGTAAATGCCGCGAAGATCTTCACTAACCCGAGACCGAGGAGATAGTATGCGACATATATCGCGGAGATGAACGCGACTCCAACCCCCACCATTCCGCCTTTCCCCCTGAAAAACATGCTCATCAGGAGGAGGGCTGTGAAGACGCTGAAGGTACAGGGATTCACGCTGTCAGCCGCCGCGGCGCCCAGAATCGGGAGCATCACCTGAGATATGCTGGAGTATTTTCTCTCCTCAACCGCTCCCTTGAATAGTATTTCTCTTATCATCTTTGATAGTTGGGGATAATTTCCACGGATGATTTTCCCATCTGGATATACTAGGGTTAGGTTTTGAGACGATTTCAGGACCTCCCTGATCAGGTCCATTGAGACCTCTCCGGAGATAACTCCCTTAACTTCTCCATCGACTACCACGATCGTTAATGGGATTATTAACTCGGATTTTCTGAGTTCAGGAAAGGCTGCTTCATAGATGGAGACCATTTGATCCAAGTTCTCCGGGTTTTGGTCTATTTCTTTGAAGATCATGGAATCTTCTCCAAAAGCCTTCTTCAGCTCCGCGGAAAATTTCTCGCAGGAGAGACACGCCATCGAGCCGTAAACATAGAACGTCGGTTTAGAACAATTGATGGAAGCCGTGAGACTTAGGATTAGTAGAGTAACGGAGATGGCTATGAGAATTTTCGCTGTCCCGTCCATTTAGATCCTAGGATAGATGGATTTGAAGACCTTGATATACCTTAATCCGTGATAAAAATTTGGGATTTTTTAAGTTGATAGGGCGAATTTCACAGTCACGGTCGCGTAGATTTTTCCTTCCCCGGGCATTATTGGGACCTCGGCCTTCGCGCCCTCTGCGAGGACCTCCATGCCCCTCGGTATCGGAGGAACGTATTGCGGGGACAGGTTTATCGACTCGACTTTAACCACGCGCATTCCAAGGGTTTCTGCGGCTCCCTCGGCCTTTGTCCTAGCATCGGCAATCGCGTCCTTTATCGCTTCTAGGGTCAGCTGTTCCTTCTTCTGATCCGAGATCGTGAATTGGAGGCCGTACATCTTGTCCGCTCCAGCGGAGAAAGCGGTGTCGATTACCTTTCCAACCAGTTCGATGTCTTTGACGTTGACCCTGAGCGTATAGGATGCCTCGTAGTCTACGAGCTGAGGCGGCTTCTTCTCCCAGTCATATCTCGGATTAACCGAGATCCCAACAGTCTCCATATCTTCTTTGCTGATTCCTATCGACTCTAAGGCCTCAATTATCGAGGATGTCTTAGACGAGCTTTCTTCCAAGGCTTCCGAGGCGGTCTTCCCGTAACCAAGAGATACGAAGGTTATCACGGCGCGATCCGGCGCGAAGGAGACCTCCCCATATCCCGAGACGACTAAGTAGGTATAGTTCTCTGGGGGCTTGGCGGTGAACTGACCCGTCGCGGCATATCCGGTTGTAAGGCTTATCAGCGAGATCACGAGCGCTACCGCCGCTACTATTCCTATTCCCGTCACGACGACGGCTGAACCACGATTCATCGAGTAATAGGAGGATATGCTACCTCATAATACCTCCTAGTAGAACACGATGTCCATGAAGGAGAACACGATATACGTCGCCTACCCGCGACCACCAACTTTTAGCCCCCGCAAAAGACCACTTTAATAGCCTAATCCTACGCTAAGACGCTCTCCGAAATGCTCCGATCCCTCCAGTAACACCAAGAACCACATAGGGAGATCCGCAGCTATCAAGTAGCATCTTTCGATTAAAGCCTTACAAAAAGGAGGAGAATATGTTGATCACTTTAGGCTTTTCTCCAATTTAGGGCGCGTTCGAGAACGATAGGAGCTGAAATCGCCCCCATAGCCATGCAGGATATAACGGTCAACGCCGAGGCAGCCATCATTAACGTTGTTGATGAAATGACCTCAGCAGCCATGAACGATATTAGGCTCAACCATAAGGCCGAGACTATGATGCGCGATTTTAAGGACGGAAACCTTCCCCGCCTCCACCTCCATAGAAACGCCGCAGCCGCTAAGATGGGTGAGATGTAGATTAAGCCTACCAAGAAGCTCGCGATCACTCCGGAGACGAGGACCGCTAACTCCGGAGCCGTGAGGAATGGCTGAGCAGCGATGCGGGAGAGCTCTAGGGAATATATGAGGGGATAAATCGATAGTTTCACGAGGCTTCTCAGGAGAGGGTTCCCGTATTCTGCCTGGGCCACGTAGGGGCTCCATGAGTAGTAGAATGCGTTGAAAGCATTCATGAAGTTCTCTCCGGCAAACGTTTTCACCACGAACCCGTCTCTAAATCCTCTCAACACTTGAACCTGTGGAGCGATCTCCGACCCGAACGCCGCCGTAGCTATTAGACACCGCCTTCCCTCGACCTTGATGTATACGTTGACCGTTTTAATGACCTCGCCTCCAGATGCTTGAACCACCAAGGTGTATGAGCCGGGAGTATTTCCCGCATTTAACTGAAGAGTCGAGGAGCCTGTCGGAGTCACCCTAGGCGGATTGAAAGAGTATCCGAAGTCTGATGGAAGTCCGGCCGCGGTCAGGGAGACTGATTCTGCTTTACCGGACTTCAGGTTCACGAGTATGGCTATAGTCGTCGATTCACCCGGCTTAATCTCCACGCTTGTTGGGGTCGCTGTGAGCTCAAAGTCGAAGGGCTCAACGGCTTCTTTGATGCTTAACC
>CAZAVQ010000036.1:0-7447 GCA_964488635.1 uncultured Nitrososphaeria archaeon | reverse complement strand
GCTATTCTCTTATATTCTTTCAGGATTCTCCCTATTTCTTCATCGCTTAAACCATCAGGCTCGATTTCTTCCGCCATCTTCCAGATCACGTCGTCGCATTTTTTACTTATTAAACCGTGACCTACGATATTTAGGAAGCTAAGGTCTCTTTGTAGAGCTTTAAATGCCTCCTCGCCATCCTAATCCATTGGGTTCTAACGGCATAGCTATACAAATTCGCCATGTACGCAACCATATGCTCGTAGTTCCTAATATACCACCTCAAGGTCTTCGACAGCTGCTCGGGCTTCTTCGGCGGAATCGTGGCCCTAGGCGCGAACTGATAAAGTTCTATCAGCCTTGGAACCCTTGTCCCCAAGAGGGGTTTAAAGCTCCCCATCGAGAGATGTAGGATCCCGCTTACGGAATAAAGGGCTGGGCGATCTCGATATGGCAGTATTATTATGTCGGCGAGTGCGGCGAGCTTTAAGATCTCTTTACTTGAGAGGTATTTCTCGACGAGAATGATGTTAAGCTTCTTACACGCATCCTCGATAAGATCAAACATTTCTCGATCCTCAGGTGTCCTAATCCTCTTCTCGCCGGCGATGATTAACGTAATCGAGTCTTTCTTCTCCAAGTTATTAATCGACTGTATCAAGAGGTCCAAGCCCTTATCTATCCTCAGGAAGCCGGGCGTGACCAGGGTCATCCCAGATATATCTCCCTCCCTTAGTTGGAGCTGGTTCAAGAGTTCGTGTCTTGGTGTTTCTAGGAACGGGTTAAGATGCGTTCCATGAGGGATCCTTCTAATTAGAAGGGGGTCGAGACCTTGATTCTGGAGCTCAAACTCCATTAAGTAGCTGTGCACCACTACTGCGTCAACCGAGTTCAACTTTCTTTGAAGGTCTAATGCCCCCGTATCTCCTGAAAGGGGATGATAGACGCTATGCAAGGTGAAGATCAGACTTTTAACCAGTTTCTCCTTCTTGGCCTCTAAGGCAGCATCGAGTATCAGGTCGTTATGTCCATATATGCCGTATTCGTGTTGTATATGGAGAACGTCTACGCCCCCCGTCGACGTCAGTTCATCAAGTATGCTCCGATAACTGCTGGCCTTAAACTCGAATACCGGGTGAACTTCTATCCTTCCAATTGATCCAGCTGCTTGACCCGATTTATCTGAGAAAATGTGGATTTCTACATCTGGGCGGACCGACTCTAAAGCCGTCGCCAAGAATCGGGTATACTCCGCAATGCCGCAGTGGGTAGGCGGATAAGTGGAGACATATCCTATTCTGAGCATCTCAAATGACCTTGAGATGATTTACGATGGAAACTTGAATATTCCGGCGGCGTTCTCCTTCAGGATCTTAGATGCGATCTCTAAAGCCTCTTCCAGCGCCAGATATTTCCTCTCCACTAGGTCTCCCAACGACTCGGCTAAAACTCGCTTGAAAAATTTTAAGGCGCCGTAAGTTCCCTCAGCTACCCAGCAGTCTCCTCCCCACATGAGCTTACTCGAAAGTCCGAGTTCGATTAACTCCTTTAAGAGCACTAAGCAGGCAGAGGGCGAGATCATGGGAAGCCAACACAAATCTAAGTAAACATTTGGGAAGGAAAAACCTAGGATCGCGAACTGTCTTATCCAGGGATATCCGCCGTGGAAAAGTATGAAGTTTATGTCGTTATATCTGCGGATGAGATTTACTAGATTCATCGGGTTCGATCCCTCTACCCGAGCGAGACCCGTATGAAATTGAACAGGGAGACCTATCTCCCTATTTCTCTCCAGAATATAATTGACGACGAAGTCTCCGAAAAGTTTCGCTTCCTCGGGCTTCACGCTCCCATGTTTTTCAAATACCTCTTTGGCGGTTTTTTCGTCAACGAATTCGAATGAGATTGATCTATCATAAGCCGACGCGCACTTAATGGCCACGCACTTTCTCCGCGTCTCCTCTAGTGCCTTATCTATCAATTCCAGATAATCGTCGAATTTTTCGACGCGTATTCCCATCTTTTTCTCAAAAATGTATGGCGTATTTCCATCGTGATCCCTGGCTTCCCTAGAATATCCCACTAGAAATGGATCTATCCTGAAGACTGGTGCGAAGATTGAGGGGTCGAAGCTGTCTCCGAGGATATTCCAATGAGGGTCCCAGACTACCTTATCTATTAGCGCCCTATCCCTGAATACCATGTTGATCCAATTCGGATTACTATACGCTTCTCGAATTCTTTCCGTCGCCTCTCTAAGATTCTCGGTAGATGGTGGGTCTATGCTGACTCCGTGAAGCTCTTTTACTGCCAGGCTACATGATTTGAAGAACGCGCTGCCCATGACTTCTCGGATGCGTTGTACGAGCTCTGAGTAATCTTCCCTATTCTTCAAGGGCTTAGCTATCCAGAAGAGGTAGGATCCCTCAAGTATGTCAACTATGGTTGGCCTTTTCCCGAGTATTATGTCGGGTGGATAAGTGTGTTCATGTGTATCTATAACGCGGAGCTGATCTACATGCTCTAATAGCTTTGAAACGATAGAATCCATACCTTACACCATGAATCCTGTGCCCTAGATAAATTTTACCCGCAGAAACAACTACTGCCGTCAAAGGAGGTGTGGGGCCGCTGGGATTCGAACCCAGGACCTCGCGGGCCCAAGCCGCGAATCATAGCCAAGCTAGACCACGGCCCCTGTTTTGTCAAGATCTGGGGTTCGCTATTTATGGTTTAATGCAGGAGAATTCGATTTTGAGAAAAGAATGATTTAAGCCCCTTCTATTCTCGGTGCTATGAGATACTCTAGCTTTCCCGAGGGTATTGGGAAGCCGAGTTTTATGGGCTTATTTGTGGTGAGCTCCATCACGACTTCGTCGCTTAGCGCCGATCCGGGTTTCACTATCTTCTCCAAGTAGTTTATGCTGAAGTGGGCCCAGACCTCCTTATCGGTTTCTATCTCATAGATCGCCGCTCCGGCCTTCGTGAACTTTACTTGAGCCCCTCCGAGTTCCCCCTTCGCGGCGAATATGACTTCCTCCGGTTTTATAGTCACCTTGACGTAGTCGCTGATGGTCTTACAATCCCTTATCGCGTCTTTTACCGCCGCGGAGCTGATCCTTGCCTTAGCGTCGAATGTCAGCCTCGGGGTCACGCTCCTAGTCTCAACAGTCTCCAAAGTGTTCAAGGTGAATATTCTCTGCTTCGACCCGGTGGCGTCGACTATTATTATCTCCAATTTCTTCTCCTTCTCATTATATGATAGCGTCAAGCTCTCTCCACTCTTGGTGTGCTTTAAGAGTTTAAGCAGCTCGGATAGGCTCACGGTCATCTGTAACTCTCCCTCGCATTCGTATTCTTCTGCGGCGGAGTTTGAGAGTTCGAAGTCGACGAGCGAGATGTGGGCAGGGTCCATGGCGACGAGCTTCATCCCCTCGCCGGTGATCTTGAAAGTCCCCTCATCCGCGACCGCTTGGATCGCCTTGATGAGATCTGAAAAGTAGTCCGCGCTTGGCAGCCTCATCCTGAACGACATGCTTCCTCCAAGATTCATCATGGCTTCCACATTAATATATGTGTTGGTTTCCGGCGTGGTCGGGCGATTTTCCCCGGTCATACGGGAAGATTTTGGATAACGCATCCCAATCTTGATATATCCCCTGTTGAACCTTATGGTGAACATCATGACGGTGAGGATAACGCTCAACGCGAGAATAGAGTTGAGTTCGGCTGCCGAAGCGGTTGCGCCGGAAATCAAAGAAGCGGTCGCCGCCCTAGAAGAGGTCTTAGAGCAAGCCGCGGAGAGATTTGGGAAGGGGGAGGTTGCGAAGATCCTGGATCACCGTATACGGGACCGGGCCGTCGAGGTGGCCATGGCTTCTGGCAGAGGGGTTCGCGCGCATGATGCGTTACTACGCTTCAAGAATATACTGGCCCAGAAGATCGGCCCTAAAAAAGTCGGAGTACGTAGGACCGTCGTCGAAAACCTCGAGGTCAGATTTACGGGAGGCCATGTCGGGGAAGAACGGGCGCGGGAGCTTCTCAGGGGATTGGCCGAGGTCCGGGAAGAATCTGGGGATCTAATAGTGGTCTTCAGGAACCTCACAGACCGCGATCTCAGGGAACGCGTAGTCGACAGGGCAATACGGCTGCTCAGAGCCGAGGAGGCTAAGTTAGAGGGAGAAAAGCTGGCCCCATTCGGGACGATTCTGAGAAAAGGGCCTGAAAAATCGTTCAAGATCGTGGTCGACGTCGCGGCCGAGGCCGAGAAACGGGGTTGGATCAAACGTTATCCGAGCAGGGGCCAGTGGATTTATACGCCCCCGATGGCCGCCCTCACCCGGGCCATAGCCGAGCTGATCATTGAGAGAATCGCGAAGCCGCTGGGATTCCAAGAATGGATGTTCCCGAGGCTCGTCCCGATGGACGTCTTCAAGAAGCTGACAACCTATATCGAGCACCTCCCCGACGGCGTCTTCTACGTCTGCGTCCCACCCAGAGATCCCTCCGCCTTCGAGGAGTTCAAGAGAGAATACGTGTTGAGAAGGGAGGTTAGGACAGATCTCCTGAAGCAGATCCTCGGGGAGCCGGAATACATAATGGAGGCGATCCAATGCACAGCGTTTTATCAATATTTCAGCGGAGAATTCGTGAAGCTGGAGGATCTCCCAATTAAGGCGTATGAGCTACTAGGCGGCTGGACTTGGAGAAATGAGGCCGGCGGTGTTGAGGGTTTGGTGAGGACCAACGAGTTCTGGAGACTTGAGATGGTCTTCCTCGGATCTCCCGACGAGGTAACAGAGATCAGAAATAAAGTCGTGGATCTAACCATCGAGTTAGCGGACAAAGACTTAGACATGGAGTGGCGGGTCGTCGCCGGGGCTCCCTTCTACCTATCGCCACAGGAAGCATCGAAGAGGATGATAGACATATCTCACGTGAACAAGATCCCCACACTTGATGTCGAGCTCTATCTACCCTACAGAGGTCCGAGGGAAAGCGCGGAATGGCTTGAGGTGACCGCGGCAAGTGTCCACAGGGACTTCTACGTAAAGAACTTCAAGATAAAAGAGGCCAAGGAAAGGGAGCTGTGGACTGGATGCGTTGGCCACGGGCTAAGCAGGTGGGCGGCTGGTTTCTTGGCGAGACATGGTTTCGAGTTCGATGACTGGCCTAAGGCCGTTAAGGAAATCCTAGGCAAGCTTCCTAGCCCTCCTAAGGTATTGACCTAGAGAATCAACCATTTTCAACACCGGAAGGATCCTCGAAACGGCGTTAAATCATGGATGGTGGACCGCTTTGAAGGTCTCGATTCGTGGAATATACTCAACCGCCCTAATAGGCCTCCTCCAAGAAAAGGGGTTCACGATAGTAAATCCGACTAGGTCGCAGGTCGAGAGATTTGGGATAACCCTGAAAAACGAGCCGGATGCCATGATCTTGGATTCGCCGTCAGATAGGAACTGCATCGAGATCAGAGGATCCGCCGAGGTCGTCCAACAGCTTGTCAAGGCGCTCCAAGATTTTTTCGAGGATGTCGTGGTGTTACATCTCTCCGTGTGCGAGCCGTTAGGGAGGGCGAAGATAGGGTTTCCCAATCAGGCCAAGCTAAAACTAGACGAGCTCAGATCCCAAGTCTCTTACACGGTCCCCTATCACCACTACTGTAGGGCTGGCGGAGAAGGTCTATCGAGCATGGTGAGTTTCGCGGAAAACTTGGTGGAAAGAGGTTTAGTTCCTGCGGAAGAGATGTCGGGGATGTTCAAGGAGCAGGTGGAAAGCATCACTCCGAGGCTCGGAACGATGATAAAAATAATTCACATAAAACCTAGCGGTAAACGTTTGTCGCTGGCCCCCGGCAAGGTGATATGGAGAGGTAATGGAAAGGCGAGGATTCAGAGGAGAATTATGGGTTTCGGAGTGTATGATGGATTAGGGGTGGAAAAGTCCCCGGGTGATTACGCGATAACAGAGGTTTCCAGATTTCAGCCTTGGATGAAGACTAGTTATTACAGTATTTCCGGGGAGCTTAAGGGGCGCTACTATAACATCTCGACGCCGATCTCCCTCTATCCAGATCATATCCACTATTTCGACTTGGAGGTTGACGTGGTCGTAAAACCGAACTCAGAAGCCGAGATAGTCGATGTCGAGTTATTGGAGAAAGCTCTTGAAGAAGGGAGAATTAGGGAAGAGCTGAGAATCAAAGCCCTCAAGATCGCCGAAGAGATCGCCTCGAAGCAGCCTTAGCAACCTCAACATACCACGCTTTCCCAATAACCGGAAGCCCCCCGCCCTTGATCTTAACAATATACTTCACCAGTAGATAGGCCGGCGTTATGCTGATTATAACGTGTAGGATGTTAAAGATCGCGGTGAACGTTAAGATAGCGATAAGGGCTGGGACGTAAGATAAGAAGCCGGTTCCGAGGAACGCTGAGATACTTGCGGCGGCGATCTCGATGAATTCCGGGAACATTATCACCACGATCACGTAGTTAAATATGCTCATCGCCAGGACCCTGAAAAGGCATCCCAAACAAGAGCCTATGAGCAGGCCGGCTTTAGGGCTCTTATGAACCCTGAACCCAGCCCATAATCCGAGGAGCATGGTGAAGACGGCGACGAATTTCATGGTAGGCCCTATCGGCGTGAACTCGCCGACTAGGAGTAGGACGATCCAGTAGATCACAGAAGATAGAAAGGCCGGCTCAGGTCCGAGGAGTAGGAAGGCAAACACTATCGGAATTTCCGCGGCCTCGAATCGTAGATAAGGTATTATGGGGAAGTGCAAGTATAGTGGAAGCGTTGCGAGTAGGGCCGCGAGGGCTCCTAGGAAAGTTGAAGAGGAGATCAGGACGTTAGCCCTCAATTTCATCGGGGTTTTTCGCTCGTTCTTCGAGATAAAATTTGAGTAATTACTCAAATTTGAGTAATTATCTCAGGATCCCGCGGAAAAAGTCTTTGCATGCTCTCTCGTAGTCTTCCGGCGCACCTATGTCGACCCAGTAGTCCTCATAGATATAGGCGTAGAGCTTCCCCTTATCGGCTAGGTCCGGGAAGACGTGCTCCTCGAAGCAGGCAGGCTTCCTACTCGGTATGTAATCGAAGATGGTGGGCTCGCAGACATAGATTCCGGCGTTCACGAGTCCGGGGGCTGGGTGCCTCGGCTTTTCCCTGAATGCTATGACCCTCCCCGCCTCATCGATAGAGACTAAGCCAAATCGGCTGGCGTCCTGCACCTTTGCCAGCACTATGGTTGCCACGCCGCCCTTTTTCTTGTGATATTCGATGAGGTTATGGACGTCTAGCTCGTTGAATAATACGTCGCCGTAGACGACTAGGAACGTTCCGTTCAGCTTTTTCTCCGCGTTCTTAATAGCACCCGCCGTCCCGAGTTGAACCTTCTCGATGGAGTAATCTATCTTGACCCCGAGTGAGCTCCCATCTCCAAAATATCTTATGAGAT
>CAZAVQ010000035.1:0-7503 GCA_964488635.1 uncultured Nitrososphaeria archaeon | reverse complement strand
AGGGCACCCAGAGAACACGTGGCAGAGAGGCTCAGCTCAACAACATCATGGTCGCTAAGGTGATAGCCGAGGCCATGAGATCATCGCTCGGGCCTCGGGGAATGGATAAGATGCTGGTTGACAGCTTTGGCGACGTCACGATAACCAGTGACGGCGCGACTATTCTGAAGGAGATGGATGTTGAGCATCCGGTGGCTAAGATGCTTGTGGAGATCGCTAAGGCGCAGGATGCTGAGGTGGGAGATGGAACGACCTCGGTCGTCGTTCTCGCCGGAGAGCTTCTCGCCAGGGCTGAGGAGCTTATCGAGAAGGAAGTTCATCCCACCATAATTATCGATGGATACAAGAAGGCCGCAAAGAAGGCCCTTGAGATATACGATAAGATCGCGATCCCGGTCTCGCCCACCGATAGGGAGGTGCTAAAGAAGATCGCTAAGACATCCATGGCCGCGAAGATAGTGTCTGAGGACGCCGACTACTTGGCTGGATTAACCGTGGACGCGGTGCTCCGGGTTGCTGAGCAGGTGAACGGAAAGTGGCAGGTCGACCTCGACAACATCAAGATAGAGAAAAAAGAGGGTCAGTCGATAAGGGACACCGCGATAATCGATGGCGTGCTCCTTGACAAAGAGGTCGTTCACCCCGGAATGCCGAGGATCGTCCACGACGCTAGGATCGCGCTCTTAGACTGCCCACTTGAGATCGAGAAAACCGAGTTTGATGCCAAGCTCCACATCGAGAGCCCGGAGCAGATGAAGGCTTTCATGGAGCAAGAAGAGCAGATGCTCAAGGAGATGGTCGAGAAGCTCGCCGCCGCCGGGGCAAACGTGGTCCTCTGCCAGAAGGGGATCGATGACATGGCCCAGCACTTCCTCGCGAGGAAGGGCATCCTAGCCGTGAGGAGGATAAAGAGATCTGATATTGAGAAGATCGCCAAGGCGACGGGAGCTAGGATCGTGACCCGGATAGATGAGCTCAGCGGGAAAGACCTTGGGAGGGCCAAACTGGTCGAGGAGAGGCGTGTCGGAGAAGACAAGATGGTTTTCATCGAGAAGTGTGAGAACCCGAAGTCGATAACGATCCTCGTGAGAGGCGGGACTAGGAGGCTCGTTGACGAGGCGGAGAGATCCTTGAAGGACGCCTTAAACGTGGTGAAGGACGTCGTGGTCGAGAGCAAGATAGTGGCAGGTGGAGGCGCGCCGGAGGTCGAGGTAGCGCTAGGGCTAAGGGACTACGCGAAGTCCCTTGCAGGAAAAGAGCAGCTAGCGGTTGAGAAGTTCGCCGAGGCGCTTGAGGTTATCCCGATGCAGCTAGCGGAAAACGCTGGACTAGACCCGATCGAGATAATCGTATCGCTCAGGGCGAGGCACAAGAAGGGAGAGAAGTGGGCAGGCGTAAACGTCTTCGAAGGGAAGATCGACGACATGTACAAGCTCGAGGTAGTGGAGCCGCTGCTCGTCAAGAAGCAGGCGATAAAGGCGGCGGTCGAGGCCGCGGCGATGATCCTGAAGATCGACGACATAATCGCGGCATCCAGGCTCGAGGAGAAGAAGAAAGGCAAAGAAGAAGGGCAGGAAGAGTACTCCTTTGAGGAGTAATAGGATAATCGATCCGTATAGGCAGCCGCTGACCCGCTACGAGAAAGCGAGGATAATCGCAGGCCGAGCGCTCCAGCTATCCCTCGGGGCATTTCCACTAGTCGAAATAAGAGCCGGCGACACGCCCATCGACATCGCGCAGAGAGAATTTGAGGCAGGGATACTGCCGATAATCATCCGAAGGAGGAGGCCCGATGGAACATACGTCGATATACCGTTAAGGGAGTTGCTGAAGTCCATTGAAGAGCAGGCGGTATGAGCTGGATGATGAAAGCTCTTGGCTACTCTCCTCGATAATACTCGCCATCATAACCCTAATCCTCTATATTTTCCCCTTTCTCGAGAGAACATTCTTTCTATACATCTTCATAATCCCGACCTTGATCTCCATCGGATACTCGATTTATTTGAAGTTTAGGAGACGGTAATATCCGGTGTAGACCAGCGTATATCTCGAGATATTTCGAAAACGGAACGAATTAATCCTAGAACTTGGCCATTCTTTGGGATGTATCGCGCCGGCCTCCGGGAACTGCGGCTTCTCTATACATCAAAGCCGAAATGGTATTTCAGGGCAGTTGAAAACGCGCTAACCCACATTGTCGAATCATATATCGAGCTCTTCGGCGCCAAGAAGTTCATGCTTGGCCTAGCATCACCTGTCTTCTTCGACGGTCTTGCGGCCTCAGCATATCTGGATGAGTTGGAGGGCGGCGCGACTTCGATAATAGCTACTATCCTTAAGGATTTTATCAGGCCGGAGATGGGCCTCGCAGTCGTGGGCGGTAAGAAGCCTAAAGGGTATAGAGTCCCAGAAGAGTTGGATAGGGTGGCGGAGATCTTCGGCTTCGACGAGAAAACCCTTGCAGCGTTAAAGTACGCGAGCAGGATGGTGGCGAAGGTCGATAGCGCGGCGATCCAAGATGGATTCGAGCTCTACATACATCTGATGATAGTATCAGATGATGGGGAGTGGGTGATAATTCAACAGGGACTAAAACCGGTGACGAACCTCGTTAGGAGATATCATTGGGCCTCCGTAAACCTTAGGAGTTTCGTCGAAGAACCTCACAGCGGAATAGTCTCAGCGGAGAGAGAAGATCTCGTCATAGATATGACGAGCCGGGAAAGTTCGGAGGCGAGGTCGACTTGCGTCGAGGCGGTCAACGCGGATCTCCGCTCCCTGAGAAAGCTATATGAGCGGCTTCCACCGGGACAATCCACTCTCCTAGACTTCGACGCCCATGAGGGAAGAAAATGCCCATTCACCATTCCGAGGATAAAGTGGTCCACAATCCTGAAGGTTAATCGAAGTGCTCCTAAGAGCTTTGAAGAACTTTTATCGCTTCAAGGAGTGGGTCCAGCGACCGTGAGGTTTCTCGCCGCGGCTTCTATAGAACTCTACGACGTGTATCCGAGTCTCAATGACCCAGCGATCTTATTCAGAGAAGTCCCCATGAGGGGTGGTGAAGATAGGTGGCTTTACGAGCTGGTTGATGCTGTAAAATCTTCTCGGCTGAGTTTTATAGAAAAAAAGAAGTCGCTTAGTAGGTTGTCGAATGTTTTCCGCGTCTTAGAGGAATTCTCGTAGATCTATCTCTCCCTCTTCCCCTCGATGAATTCTTCGACCATCTGCCTCGCGACGTCATCCGGATACTGGATCGGCGGGCTCTTCATGAAGTAGGCCGAGGGGCTTATCAGAACTCCTCCGATTCCTCTATCCTTCCCGATCTTTGCGCACCTCAATGCGTCGATTACTACGCCAGCGGAGTTGGGGCTGTCCCAGACCTCGAGCTTTGCCTCGACGTTTAAGGGGCATCCCCCGAAAGACGTTCCCTCTATCCTGATGTAGCACCATTTCCTGTCGGTGAGCCATGGGACATAATCGCTTGGTCCGATGTGGATGTTTTCTTCGCCGAGGTCGTAGGGAATTAGGCTGGCGACCGCCGAGGTCTTAGAGATCTTCTTAGATGTCAGCCTCTCCCTCTCCAGCATGTTCAAGAAGTCGGTGTTTCCGCCGAAATTCAACTGATAGGTCCTCTCAATTTTAACACCCCTGTCGATGAATAACTTGACGAGAGTTCTGTGCAAGATCGTGGCGCCGACCTGGCTCTTGACGTCGTCTCCGATCAAAGGTATCCCCCTCTTCTCGAAGATAGACTGCCATCTGGGCTCCCTCGCGATGAAGACCGGAATGCCGTTGACAAGCGCTGTACCGGCCTCCAAAACTTGCTCGACGTACCACTTGGTCGCCGACTCGCTTCCTACGGGTAGGAAGTTTATGACGACGTCCGCTCCCGTGCTCTTCAAGACGTCGGCGACATCTACGGTTGGGGATGGATGTTTTTCAACGACTCCATGTAGATATTTTCCTATGCTGTCGTGAGTCATCCCCCTCATCACCTCAACGCCGAGCTTCGGGACATCCGCGAACTTCCTGGTGCAATTTGGAGGGGCGAAGATGGCCTCCGAGAGATCCTTTCCAACCTTGTTCTTGTCTATGTCGAAGGCGGCGACGAATTCGATGTCGCTTATGTGATATGGCCCGAGCCTAACGTGCATTAAACCCGGTACGAACTCGTTATCATCAGCATTCCTGTAATAGTAAACTCCCTGAACTAGCGCTGAAGCACAGTTTCCAATACCTATAATTGCGACTTTTACTTTGGACATGGTCAACTAATATGTGAGCGGTTACTATATAACTGTTTCACGGCCATGAAATAGTTCATGGCCGTGAACTAGAGCTCCTGAGACAACTTCCTTAAAAATGATTTGGCCCGCTCCAACGCCTTCTCTCCCTTAGCCGTCAATACGTAATATTTCCGCTGCGGTCCCAGGCTCTTGGTTTTTCCCGGGGAATATTTAGAGGAGATCAGCCCCTCCGATTCCAGTTTATGCAAGACTATGTAACAGGTCACCTTTCCAGGTTTGAATCCGAAGTTTTTCTTTATCTTCTCCCCGATCTCATATCCGTAAAGGGGTTCCTTCTTCAAGAGGCTTAACACGTATAGCCATAGGTTCTCGACGGTTAATTTTCTTATTAGCCTCCTGTAGGCAGCGCCCATTCTAACACTGCTCCGAATCTGAGGGCAAGGATCCAAAATAATAAGGTTGTTTTCGCGGAATCTTTTAAGGGCGCTGTGTGGGTGATGCCGGGGATGAAGAGTTACCGCGGGATAATCATGGATTTAGATGGCTGCGTATATGTCGGAGGTGAGCCCACGACGGGTGCGGCAGATGCCTTAAAGAGGTTAACTGCGTTGGGGGTTAAGGTGCTCTATGTGACGAACAATCCGAGAAAGACCTCGGAAGACTGCGCGGAGATGCTGCGGAAGATGGGCATCAACTGCGATCTTCGGGATTTCTTAACGGTCGGTGAGGCAACCGCGTTATATATCTACTCGAGATCCGGTCCGAGTAAGGTATTGGTCATCGCCGGCGAAGGCGTTGAGACCTATTGTAAGAAACTCGGCCATAAGGTCCTGGGCTTAAACGAGTGGAGTCAAGCGGACTACGTCATCGTGGGCCACGATAGGGGAATTAATTACGAGAAGCTTAAGGCAGGTCTCAGGGCGATCCTCAAGGGAGCGGTCTTCATAGGCACGAACCCGGACGTAACCCATCCCGGAATAGATGGGCTTGAACCCGGTTCCGGGGCGATCATAGCTCCCTTTAAGGCCATGACCGGCGTCGACCCGATAATAATCGGGAAGCCGTCGAGGATAATAATGGATATAGCGCTGGAGAAATTGGGGATGAATCCCTCGGATGTCCTCGTGGTTGGAGATAGAGTTGACACCGATATTCGGGCTGGTAAAAGTATTGGAGCCGATACGGCCCTCGTCTTAACGGGAATCACGAGGGAGGATGACCTCGACAAGATACCGCAAGATCTTAGGCCCACCTATGTCTTCAGGGATCTGCGGGAGTTAGTCGATAAACTATTTCCTCATCGCTAAAATTAGATCGGAAGATCATAACCCTCTTTAATCGTTCTCAAAACTATCTTAGTCTCGGTAGATGTGACGCCATCCAAGGCCCCTATCTTATCAAGGACCTTCGCGAGATCTTCTTTATCCCGGGTCCTCACCTTAACCAAGCAATAATGCTGGCCCGTAACGTCGTGTATCTCTAGGATCTCCGAGAGCTTCGATAGCTCCTCGAGGACTTTAGTGTATTTGGCTGGTTGTGCGGTTACCGAGATAAATGCTGTGACATGGTATCCCAACTTCTCGGGATCTAAGATGGCTTGTATCTTCTTTATCACGTGGTTCTTGATGAGCTTCTGAATGCGGGAGTAGACCGCGGCCTCGCTCATACCCATCTTCCTCGCGATCTCCGAATAGGGGGCCCTCCCGTCCTCTTGGAGAATGGAGAGTATCTTCAGGTCTTTGTGATCGATGTTGATTTTTCGCCTCATCCGATAAAATACAGCGAAGTCTTCGCATATATTTTTAATGTCATCCAAGGAATATCGAGCTTACTCGGGGATCCCCAAATCTCCCTCAAGGAAGCTGGGTAACAGCAATATATCACCACATAACTAATCTTAATCCGGTTAAGTTCTAGCTCTGGGTGAGAAAGGCGGTTGGCCACGTCAGGTTCAGGGAACGGATGTAGGATAGGCGTAATCCACGGGCCGGAAATGCTCCTCTACAGCTTTCCAAACCCACATCCCTTTAGAAGCGACAGGATAATCCCCTTTCTAGATGAATTAGATAAACTTGAGCGGACTCTGGGAAGCCGCATCGTTAGGGTTAAGCCCGAGACGGCTCCACCTGATCGCGTGCTACTTTTTCACGATAAGAGATATGTTGACTTCGTAAAGGAATACTCTGCCAGTGGGCAAGGATATTTGGACTACGGAGATACGCCGGCTTTCAAGGGGTGCTATGAGGCCTCCCTCTACGTCGTGGGTTCGACCTTGAAGCTGATAAACCTCGTATTAAACGGGGAGATAGACCACGGATTTAACCCGGTGGGCGGGCTTCATCACGCTAAAAGGGATGGCGCTGCCGGCTTCTGCATCTTCAACGACGCGGCGATCGCGATAAAATATCTTCTCGACGAAATCGGGTTGAGGGAGATACTATACGTCGATATAGACGCTCACCACGGAGATGGGGTGTTCTACAGTTTTTATTTCGACAAGAGGGTTCGCATCCTAGACTTCCATCAAAGCGGTAGAACACTTTATCCTGGAACCGGATTCGAACATGAGCGGGGTGGGGGAGAAGCGGTTGGCACAAAGCTAAACGTGACCTTTCTCCCAGGCGCTGGCGCTGAGGAGTTTAAGCAGGCTTGGGAAGACTTCGCGCAGGATTTTCTGAGCCAATCGAATCCCGACTTCATACTGCTCCAAGCAGGTGCGGATGGCTTGATGGGAGACCCTCTCACTGGCCTAAACTACACCGAAGATGTCCACGAATTCGTCGCCACCCAGCTTCATAAGCTGGCGCATGAGAAATGTCGTGGTAGGATTGTGGTGATGGGCGGAGGAGGATACAATCCGGAGAACGTCGCCAAGGCCTGGACCGCCATCATCCGCGCCTTAGCTACTCCACCTTGATCCTGTATCCGGTGATCTTCTTCTTTGCGACGACCTCTAAAACTCCCTCTTTATACCTCGCTCTAACGGTCTCGGGATCTATCTTAACAGGCAACCGAACATGTAGTATGTACCTGCCTTCCTGTATTTTCCTAACAGGGGATTTGCAGGGCGCCTCGATCTTGAAATAATCTTCTCCAGCCACCAAGTCTATTTCCTCTTTATTAGCTCCCGGTAGGTCGGCGGTGAGGATTACCTCGTCTCCGGATTCGTAGAGGTTATAGAGCGGCGTTATACATTTCCTCATCCCCTCGGCCTCTTTTATCATCTTGAAAATCTCCTCTTCCATCCTAT
>CAZAVQ010000034.1:0-7611 GCA_964488635.1 uncultured Nitrososphaeria archaeon | reverse complement strand
ATAAAGTTGAATGTGGAGCTTAGAGACTATCATAGAAGGTTTTCAGGGCGGCGTCTACGCTCACGTTAAATCCAAGGCTCCTGAGCGTGTATCCTAATGCGGCTATGGTTCTGCTTATGTGATCTCTTCTCGCCGTGAAGCCCATGTGGCCTATCCTAACGCTCTTACCAGCAAGTTTTCCTAAGCCTCCTGAGATCATCACGTTGAAGTTGTCCAGCATGCCGTCGATTAGTTTTCTGGGAATGCCCTCGGGGAGCTTTATCGCGGTTATGGTTGGTGAGGCGTACTCCTCCGGGGCCACTAACTGTAGGTTCATGGCCTTGACGGCGTTTCTGAAAGCGGCTGAGAAGGTTTTATGACGCTTATAGACGTTTTCAAGTCCTTCGTCGATAACCCTCTTCAAGGCTTCATGCAGCGCTATAACAGTATGGGTTGGCATAGAGGACGGATGCGGATGCCCCCAAGCGGCCATCTTCTCTATACTCTTCTTCCACGTCCTGAAGTCGAGATACCACGCATCCGGTTCAGCCGTCCTTTCATCCAAGATCTTCCATAATCTCTTGCTTATACCTATGGGGCAGACTCCGGGCATTCCCCCAAGGGCCTTGCTCGCATAGCCCACGCAGAGATCTATTCCCCATTCGTCCATGTTTATTTCGGCTCCGCCGAAGATCGAGATCGCGTCCACCATTACGAGCAAGTCATGTTCTTTGAATACCTTACACAGTTCCCTCAGCGGGTTCGTGACGGCCGTGGAGGTTTCGTTATAAACCACAAATGCCGCCCTCACATCCTCATTCTCCTTCAGGGCTTTCTCCACGTCCTCCGGTGTAATCGCCTCGCCGTAATCTTTCTCCAATAGGGCTATGTCCCTCTTGTGGATCCTCGCCGCCTCGAGAGCCGTTTCCCCAAAATACCCATTAACACACATCAGTATCTTCTCATCGCGTGTGACGAGGTTTATGAGCCCCGTCTCTATTGCTAGGAATCCCGGAGTTGGGAAAAGTATTACTTCACCGCTCGTCTTGAAAACCATCTTGGCGAGCTTCACGGTTTCCTCATGAACTCTCTTCCACTCCCTTCCATAGTGGGGTAATATGGAGGCCGCGGCCTTTAACACCTCTTCAGATGGTTGAGAAGGTCCAGGAAGCATTAATAGCGGATGGTCGTTAGCCATGTTGGTTAATTTAGGCGGGCATGATTTAAACATAACTGAAACCGGGGTATCTCACAGTTCTCGACGAGTTCGTGGAACTTCACTTATAGTTTCAAAAAATTTATTGAGTAGATGGAGTGATTGAATGATGGTCTCGGTTAATACACGGAGTTGAGGTGAATTGAGCAGGGGTCTGTTTGTCGGAAGGTTTCAGCCACCGCATCTCGGGCACATTCACGCGATAAAGTCGGCGCTTTCAGAGTCGGATGAACTCATAATAGTTATTGGAAGTGCTCAATACAGCCACACATTTGAGAACCCGTTTACAGCGGGGGAGAGAATAGAGATGCTGAGGCTCGCGTTGATCGAGGAGGGAATCGACCTCTCAAAGGTGCTTCTGATACCCGTCCCGGATATAGGCGAGCACTCGATCTGGGTTTCAAAGGTGAAATCCTTTTGCCCGAGATTCGATGTGGTTTACACGAATAACCCCTTGGTGAGGAGGCTCTTCGAAGATGAGGGTTATCCGGTTAAACAGCTTGAGCTCTACCGCAGAGACTTCGAGATGGGGACGCGGATAAGGAGGATGATGCTCGAGGGAGCGGCGTGGGAAGAGCTCGTCCCGAAGTCTGTCGCCAATTTCATCAAGGAGATCCGGGGAGTAGAGAGGTTAAAGGAGATTTGTTCGAAGGATTAACCGCGATATGGTGACGCTAACATTTTTCAGGACTTCAATACAATTCTCCTATAGGAATGGTTGAAAGGACCTTCAACTATAAACAAGCAATAATCATCCGTACAGACTTGAGGATGAGCAAGGGTAAGATCGCCTCCCAAGTAGCTCATGCAGCTGTTTCGGCAGCGGAGAAATGCAGGAAGATGAGGCCAGAGTGGTTTAAGGCCTGGATCGATGAGGGACAGAAAAAGGTCGTATTGAAGGCGAGGGACGAAGAGGAGCTTAGAAAATTACTGAGGGAGGCGGAGGGACTCGGACTGCCTGCAGCCTTGATTGAGGACGCGGGGTTAACCGAGATACCGCCTGGAACCGTAACTGCCCTAGGCATAGGCCCAGCTCCCTCGGAAATAATTGATAAAATAACCGGAAAGCTCAAGCTGCTTTAGTCTCGACGGTGTTGGGGCGTGTTCAGGAGCCTTTCGCAGCTGAAGCCTGGAGAGGTTGAGGAGTTCATAGGGATACGTGGATACGCGAGTAAGAGCTCAGGGATAGGCGGGGTGATCAAGAGTAAACCTGAGGATTTTCTAACCTGGGAAGTATTAGTTAATGGAATGGATGCGCGGAGGATCTACGAATCTTGGACGAGCTATGCTGAGGGATTGGGAGACCACGTTCTAGCGGTGATGAGGAAGAAGGGAATTGACACGATCAGGGCCTCAACCGCGATTGCAAGGGAGCTGCATCTGAGACCGAAGATGGTGTCTGTCTGCGGGATAAAAGATAAGATGAGTATCAGCTGGCAGTTCATCACACTTCCAAAAAATTCCATTAAGCGAGAAGGATTGAAGCTCGGAGACCTCGTCCACGTGCTGCCGATCCGGGTTTTTACCAGACCATTAAACTCGAAGCTCTTAGCGGTAAACGTCTTCGAGATAACGATTAGAGGGTTATGCGGGGACCCCGCCGAGGCCGAATCGTGCTTAGAGGAACTGAAATCCAAGGGGCTACCTAATTTCTATGGCCATCAGAGGTTTGGGATAACGCGGCCGATAACCCCAATCGTCGGCAAATTAATGATGCTCGGTAAATTAGAAGAGGCCGTCAAGGAGTTTCTCATGGATTTTTCCCCATTAGAAAGCGAGGAGAACCGGAAGGCGAGGGAGCGTCTGTCAAGCGATTTAAACTTGGAGTCCGCGCTCGAATACTTTCCAAGAAGTTTGAGATATGAGCGAGCTATGCTGAAGTATCTCGTCGCCCACGATGGAGATTATAGAGGCGCTTTGAGGGCGCTTCCACTCCGGCTTCGAAGGCTTATGGTCGAATCCGTCTCAGCCCTGATCTTTAACAAAGCTCTCTCAAAAATAATGAGAACCGGGAACTTAAACGAGCTGGAGATCGGGGACTTCGTTGTAAAGGTCGACGTCTTCGGAAGACCGGAACCCGGCAGACCAATAGTTGTAAAAGAGGGAAATATGGGCCAGGTAGAGCGGTTGAGGAAGCTGGGGAAGCTCGTTGTAGCTCTCCCGGTTCCCGGATACCTCGTTGACATTCCAAAAAGCGGTAAGGGAGAGGCTATCCTAGAGGCGATGGAAGAACTGGAGATCTCCCCCGAGATGTTCAGGCTCAGAGAGATCCCTGAGGCGTCCACACGCGGCTCTCTCCGGCCGATAATAGTCCCGAAGTGGAGCTGTGAGGTGATCCGCCGCGAGGAGCGGTCCCTGACGCTTAGAATTAATCTTCCTCCCGGATGCTATGCCACGATTCTGCTGAGGGAGATAATGAAGCCGAGGACGCCGCTCGCCTTCGTGGGGAAAATGAATAATAACGATAGAGTATAAGGCTCTGGACGAATGGAGGGCTATATCATAAGGACGCCTAGCGCCAAGGCCACGTGGATGCTAATCGGGATTAACCTCCTAATCGGCCTCGCGACTATAATGCTACAATATACGGATCCCGCGGCCTTCGATTGGATCATCTATAACTTCGCGGCGGTTCCACTTTACACGATCAATGGATGGGAGCCCTACAGGCTGATAACCTCGATGTTCCTGCACGGCGGCTTCATCCATCTCTTCCTAAACATGTTCGCCCTCCTAATCTTCGGCCCGGATGTCGAGAGGGTTGTTGGGAGAACCCGTTTCCTTCTCTTATACTTCGTAAGCGGCCTAGTCGCGGATTACGTACACGCTTACTTCATCCTCGAATTCTTCCCATATAAGCAACTCCTCCTAGCCCCCTCGATCGGCGCCTCAGGTGCGATCTTCGGGGTGATGGCCGCATTCGCGGTCCTATTTCCCTTCAGGAGGCTGGTGATCTTCATGGGCTTCCCGATAATAGCCCCAGCCATAGTAGCGATCTTCATCATGGCGGCGTTCCAATTCCTCTACGCCCTCTTCACACCCTTCTCCCAAGTAGCCTATGCAGCCCACCTCGGCGGATTCATCGCAGGCCTGGTAATCACCTTAATCTACAAACCATCCTTAAGGAAATTCACCCTTGAATTCTAATATACATCAAGCTAAAATTTAGTACGCCTGTTATCAACACCTAATAGACTCTTAAAAATAAGAGGAGATGGATCGGCTGGTCTGAAAATAGTATAATAAAATTAAATGTGGACAAAATCCCTCCGCTTGAAATATTTAATATTTAACGTTAAAAATGGAAATACCGTCGTTTTGATCGAAATCAACAAGTTACTGAACATTTTCTTTTTCAGTTTAGTAATATTGCAGGAGTTTAGTATAAAAGTTTAAATAAGACTGGTTTACGCTAATTTAACGATGACGGAGAAAGTTAATAGAAGATCTGCTATCAAAGTCCTCGGCGGTACAGTAGCAGGCTTGGTTGTTGGCGGACTTTTAGGATATTTCCTAAAACCCCCGGAGAGAGTTACAGAAAGAGTTACTACAACTGTAAGAGAGACCGTTACGAAAACTGTAACGGCAACTGTCAGTACTTCAACAACTCCTCCTCCAAAGAAACCTATAGAATTAGTGTATTGGCATCATGAAGCGCCGTCTCATAGAGTTGCTGCTCATCAAAAAGTCTGTGATCTCTTCTATAAGGAAACGGGAATAAAAGTGAAGCAACAAGTAGTGATGTGGAGTGAGGCATGGAGTAAGACTTTAGCGGCGATATCGGCTGGAAATCCACCTGACTTCGAACTCTCAATACCGGATCTTACGCTTGCTGCATATGCCGCTGGTGGAATAGCTCCCGTAGATGATATAGTCAAGGCTATTGACGAGAAGTACAAGTATTTCGAAAACATAAAAATGACCGATTATTGGGATGGACATTACTGGGGAGTTCCAGTATGGGAAATGGTCTGGACTTGGGTTTATAGACCAAGTTATTATCAGAAATATGTTGGAACTACTGAGCCTCCGAAGACTTGGGATGACGTATTGGAGTATGCTAAGAAGTTGACCGTGGACGTTGATGGAGATGGAAAGATAGACATATATGGAATGGGTGAAACAGGCGCTAAGAATCTTTGTACACAAGAGTATTGCTGGAACATCATGACGACTTTCGATGCAGTAGTATTTGATGAAACAGGCAACGTCGTCTTTGATAGCCCTGAGACGATCGAGGCTCTGACATACTTTGAGAAACTATGGGACTATGTACCTCCAGGAGCCATCGAGTGGAGCTGGGGAGAAATAGAGCTAGCGTTTGCTGCAGGAAAAGTGGCACAAATGCCATATTTCCCGTCAATACAGAAACGTTTCTATGAGAAAGAAGACCCGGAGGAAAGAAAAGATCTGGCAGCGGCGCCTATGCCAACTAATAAGACAGTTGCGAATTTACACTATCCGAACGATGCGATAATATTCACGAAGACCGCGGAGGATCCTGATAGACTAGCCGCAGTAGCCCAATTCCTCGAATTCTTACAGAGACCGGACATAAATGCCATTCTCACAGCAGAACAGGAGCCCGGAGGTTTCTTACCCTGCACAGAGGCGGGCTCAGCCCCCGATGCACCCTATTGGAACGATCCGATAATTTCCTTCTACCCAGATTTAAATAAGGTCGCTGTCGAAGCCGTTAAAACAGGCACACTCTATGGTTTCGGTCCAAAGGGTCTTAAGAGCAAGAAGATGGGTGAAGTATCAGGAGCATTGATCCTCGCAGAAGTGATCAATAGAATAGTAACGGGTGCTATGGGTGTCGAGGACGCCGTTAAGTGGGGACAAGAGCAAATAGAAAAGATTGTCAAAGAGTAAGCTGTCAAAACTTAAATACCCACTTCTATTCTTTTTCACGGATACAATAGGTCGTGGGGGGAATAATGTTCAAAAAATCTAGGATAATACCATACTTATTGCTCCTACCAACCCTTGCATGGGTCCTTTTAGTAATAGTTTATCCAGTTGTATATGATATCTGGCTCTCATTCACCAATGTCAAATATGGTACAGAGCAAGCGCGATTTTTAGGTCTAGAAAATTATGTCTACTTATTCCTCGAAGAACCGCGCTTTTGGCAAGCATTTGTTAACACGATCATTTGGACCGCCGGTAATCTCATTTTACAAACAGCCATCGGTTTAGGAGGAGCTCTTCTCCTAAATCAAGCTATTAGAGGCAGAGAGATTATTAGATCTATAATAATTCTCCCATGGGTGATTCCAACAATCGTAGCAAGCCTGGTGTGGCGATGGATACTTGAGCCGGATCTTGGAATATTTAATAATTTACTCTACTATTTCGGATTATTGCACGGAAAGCCTATAGTCTACTTAGGAAACCCTTCACTTGCGATGTTATCCGTAATCATTATTAATACATGGAAACTTTCACCTTTCGCTATAGTTTTGATACTTGCAGCCCTTCAGACAATTCCGAAAGAACTATACGAATCTGCAGCTATTGATGGCGCTTCTGCTTTCAATAAGTTTAGATACATCACAATGCCTATGGTAACTCCAATTCTCATGTTCGTCGGCTTCGTAGCGTTCGTTTGGAATTTCAATATGTTTGACATAGTCTGGCTAACTACAGAAGGCGGACCCGGCAACGCCACGGAAATTCTACCGATACTAATATTTAGAAAAGCTTTTCTAGAGTACAGAATGAGTGAGGCTGCCGCGATGGCTGCAGTATTGTTAGTATTCCTGATCGCTGTGAGTTTCTTCTTCTTACGGAGGAGAGAGTAGGATGGCTACTAGGAAAATTCTGTTTAAAATCTTAGTTTATGTCTGTGTTGCATTGTTACTATTGTTCTTCTTATTTCCCATATATTGGGTTTTCGTATCCTCCTTTAAACCAATAGAGGAAATTATGACGGCGAATCCAAGGTTGTTACCTGAAAAACCCACGCTGGAGCATTATATGAATCTCTTCAACCCCTCAGCACTATACGGCGGTCTAGAAAGAGCAGGGAAATTTTTCCTATACTTCATACAGAACAGCCTTTTAGTATCCTTATTGTCGACAGGAATAAGCTTAGTGCTGGCCACGCTTGGTGGGTACGCTCTCTCACGATATAAATTTAGGGGCTCCCAGCTAATAGCTAGGTCTATGTTGTTTATTTACCTATTTCCAGGAGTTCTCCTAATAGTCCCCTTCTATCATATGATCTCTATGATGGGTCTGACCGATAATCATCTTTCATTGGTTATAATTTACGTAGCATTAACCGCTCCCTTTGGCGTATGGTTATTAAAAGCTTTCTTTGACGCCGTACCAATCGATCTAGAGGAAGCAGCCTTGGTAGATGGAGCTAGCGGTTTCCAAACGTTTACAAAAATAGCCTTACCTTTATC
>CAZAVQ010000033.1:0-7680 GCA_964488635.1 uncultured Nitrososphaeria archaeon | reverse complement strand
ACTCTTCTAGGGCTCAAAAATTGGAGGAAAGTGTTCGGGAGGCTGACATTACCTCTTTTCCCAAGCTTTTAGGGCGGCTTCTGCCATCTCGGATAAAAGTTTTTTCGGATCCTTCGCCTTGACGTAGGCGCTTGCTAATAGAACCCCCTCTGTTCCGAGCTCGATGGCCTTCGCCACGTCGTCGCCAGTCGATATCCCGGCGCCGCAGAGAACGTGAACCTGGGGATTTATGCCTTTGACGGCCTCGACGGCGCCCGTTACCACCTCGGGTTTAGCCTTAGAGACCGGGATCCCAGTTCCGATCAGTTCGGGCGGCTCGATGGCCAGGATGTCCGGGCTTAGGGCGGCTCCGGCCTTGGTGGTCTCCACGGTGTCTGTGCAGAGTAGGGCGACTAGTTCCTTCTCCCTCAGCCTCTCCAAGACCGCGCCTATGTCGGCCAGCTTGAGCCTGTGCTCGGAGTGGTTGACTATCGATCCGGAAGCGCCGGCGGCCTTCACGTCCTCGACTATAATCGATCCCGTGTGGCTTCCAGGTTTATAGGGGTCGACGTGCTGGGAGAAGACCGGGATCTCCACCTCTTTTACTACTTGGGCGAGGTCTAGGTGGGGGGGAGCGACCATGACGCAGACGCCGTATTCCTTGGAAACCTCCTCCGCGATCTTCGAGAGCTTAATGGCGTTTTCTCCAATCGCCTCGAGGTACACCTTGAAATTCAGGGCGATTAACGGATAGCTCAACTTCTCGGTCATGTTCACGTCAAAGATCCTTAGGATTAATTGATAAATCTTAGTTGTGTCTCAGATCATCTTAATCCTTTTCGAGGAAGTATCGCCTTGGAGCGGCACGTAACTCCACATCTTCGCAATCCTTTTGCCGAGCCTCGATGGCCTAAAAACGCCCTCCTCGGTTATGAACGAGGTGATGTACCTCGCTGGCACAACCTCGAAATACGGATTTAGCGACGAGAGGCCCGGCAGCTTCTTCTCATAAACCTCCTCGGGTGCGTGTTCTTCGAGAGATATCCCGTGAACTGCCGCCTTCCATAGATCCGTCACCACGGTAAAAGGTACCTCGGCTTCTGAGGCGGCTAAGGCTATCATCTTAGTCCCGATCTTATTGACTATCGAGCAGTCGTCTAGAATGGCGTCGCATCCGGTGATCACAGCATCCACTTCACCCTTATCGAGCACATAAGATGCCGCGGAATCAACTATCAAGGTCACGTCGAATCCCAGGCGCGCCAACCGCTCCGCCAAGTCCCTTCCCTCGAATCCAGGCCGCGACTCCGTGACGTAGATCCGCAGTCCTTCACATAACTCAAGTGCGGCGGCGACGGACGAACTATAGCTATGCGTTAAAATTGCCGTATATTTGCGGAGCTTCTGAGAGGCATTTCTGACAACGGAGCTCATTCTACTCTGATATTCTTTAACCGCCGATCCAACGGCAAACTCTATCGCCTCACCTAAATCCATCCCTTCTGATACTTGCTCATCTATTATCTGTGAGATTCGGTAAGCCATGTTGGCTATCGAGGGCATGCTGGGCCTGGCCTCGGAGAGGAGCTTCACGAGCTTCTTAACCGATTTCATGGTGGGTTTTTCCTCGATCAATTTTAGAAAGGCATTTGCGGCCTTTACCGTGAGCTGAGCTGCTCCACTCGATTTATCCTCGATTATTTCCCGCACCAGCGCCTCCAGCCTCGATCTCATTCTCCACAACCTCAGACAAAGGGTATTATTAAGGTCTTTTACGGCGAAGCCGGAAAATTCGCTAAAACCCGGCATAAATATTAGAGACCAAAGACTATTAGACTATATGAAATCTAAAACGAGGAGGACGAGGACGTGTATACTGGATATCGAGTCAACCGCCCTCGACGCCGATGTCGGGATATTTGTGGGAGGGGGATTAATGGAATTAAATGGCAAATTTAAGTGGTTTTACTCGGAGACTCCGCGACGCGAGACGCAGGTCCTAGATGAGTTTTTGGAAGAGATAGCAGGTTATGAGGTGATGTTTACTTGGAATGGCCGCATATTCGATCTACCGTTCATCGCCGCGAGGAGCATAAAACACGGACTGCGCGTGGAGAGACTTTACGCTCCCCTCCACATAGACCTCGCCGAATTCGTTAAGAGCAACCTCAGACTCGTCCGAAGCGATCTATATCACGTCGCCAAGTTTCTCAACATAAAGAAGGACCTGAAAGTCGAGGGGCTAGATATCCCAGCACTCTATGTGAAAGCCGTTAAAGGTGATAAGAGGGCCTCGTCCGCGATTAAGAGGCACTGCCGCGATGATCTCGAAGTTACGAGGAACATCTTGAAGAGACTCCTCCCCCTAATCAGGATGAGATATCAAGATCTCTCCATCTAGTCTTCCGTTTTCCTCAGCTGAATTATCTTGACTATGTGTACTGGTTCGCCTCGCATTCCATAAGTTAAAATGACTATGGAGTTCTCGGGAATATCGCGGTAATTCCTGAGCCTCATCTCGAGCTCATCCAATCCTTCTTCATAGTTCTGAGCTGACACCCACAGAGTCTCGATCCCCCTTATGAGGGCGAGCTTCCTCAATGTTTTCTCATCAGGTGACGCCGAGATTACCCGGCACAGGGGCTTAAAGCTGGCTATTCTCTCAGCAGTCTTTCCGGACCTCGTATAAACCGCGATCACCGCGTTTAGGGATTCGGCCATCGAGACTATTCCCGCGGCGAACCTATCTCCGATTCGATTTTCTCGCTTCACTTCTCTTTTCGGCGGCGTTATCGTCGGCTCATACCTCTCAATAATCTTGGAGAGCCATTTAACGGCCTCGACCGGATATCTGCCTATGGCGGTTTCCCCGGTTAACATCAATACGTCTACCCCGTCCATGATCGCCGAAACCACGTCCACGACCTCGCTGCGGGTGGGAACGGGATTTTCTATCATCGATCCGAGAAGCTGGGTGGCGACTATGACCGGTTTACCGTATTCGATGCACAGCCTAATTATCCTCCGTTGTAGTTCTGGAACCTCCTCTAATGGGAAGTGCATTCCCAAGTCTCCTCTAGCGACCAAAACGACGTCGGCGGCGGCCACTATCTCATTCAACCTTTTAACGGCGACCGGAGTCTCTATCTTGGCTATTATGGAGGTCCGCTCCGCACCTAGAGATAAGAGGATCCCGCGAAGCATGGAAATGTCTTCCTCGCCTCGGACATAGCTTAACCCGATATAGTCGAACCCATTCTCAACCGCGAATTTAATCGCTTTGACCTCGCGGTCGGTTATCGCCGGCAGATCTAACCCGCTTCCTTGGATTACTATGGTTTTTCTAGATGTTATGTAGGCGTCCGTGAGGGCTCTTAGAACTGCCTCGGATCCGGAAACCCATTCAACCTTAAACGCCGCCCGCCCATCATCCATTAGAATTACGTGACCCCTCTTCAGGGTTTTAAGCGCGGCTGGATTAGGTAACGGGATAAGCTTGTCGGATCCGCGGGATTCTTGGGCTAAGACTAACTTAACTCTCTCACCTGCCTTCACGCTAATCGCGTTCTCTATGTCACCTAGCCTAACGGATGGCCCGCGCAGATCCCCTATCAAGGCGAAGTATTTTCCCAGCTCTCCCTCTATCTCTCGAACGATTTTCACTATTTCAGACCATTCTTCCGGAGACCCGTGACTGAAGTTTATCCTGAAGACCGATGCCCCCGACAACGCCATGGCCCTAATTATCTCCTTAGCCTTAGAGGCCGCGCCTATAGTTACAGCGATCCTAGTCTTTGCCATTTACCTAGAAAATATCATTAACTGCCTTTAAAAAGATGACTACGAGGAAGGTAGCCGAGAGGCCGCATTAAATTTGTAGAGAGAAATGTTGGGTGAGCCGTTAGACTATCGCGCGCTCCGTGTGGCGGTCGAAGATGTGAGATCTATTGAGGTCTATGCACGCGACTACCCGCTCTCCTAGCGTGGCCCTGAACTCGGGCTCAACAACGGCCTTGTAGATGTTATCATCGACCCTTAGGTTCAGGATAGTCTCCGTTCCCAGGGGCTCAACGGCATATACCTCAGCTTCGAATGCCCCATCGGTTGGAGGACGCTCCCTCCGCACAATGAGGTCCTTTGGCCTAACTCCTAATACTAGTTCTTTACCGGTTGCCCTGCTTCTGAGGGTGTTGAAGAAGTCTTCATCGAGCGGCACCTTGAAGAAGCCGGCGTCTAGGAAGTATTTGTCTCCCTCTTCTTCAAGTGTGCAGTTAAAGAAGTTCATCGGCGGAGAACCTATGAAGCCTGCGACGAAGATTGTGGCGGGTTTCTTAAACAATCTAAGTGGCTCATCTATCTGCATGACCTTTCCTTGATGGATTATGGCGATCCTATCTCCCATGCTCAGCGCCTCGACCTGGTCGTGCGTCACGTAGATCGTCGTCACCTTCAGGTCTTTCTGAAGCCTAGAGAGCTCAGCCCTCATGTAAACCCTTAGCTTAGCGTCAATGTTTGAGAGCGGCTCGTCGAGTAAGAAGATCTTGGGTTCCCTAACTATCGCCCTCGCTAGGGCGACCCTCTGCCTCTCTCCACCGCTCATCTCATATGGTTTCTTGTGAAGGAGGTGGCGTATCCTCAGCATCTCCGCGACATCTTCCACTTTCTTCTTTATCTCCTCCTTTGGATATTTCCTAACCCTGAGTGGGAAGGCTATGTTATCGAATGCCGTCATATGTGGATAGAGGGCGTAGGTCTGGAAGACCATCGCGACATCTCTCTTCTCGGGAGGGAGATGGGTCACCGGCTCATCGTCGAAGTAAACGTCACCGGAGGTCGGAGGCTCGAGACCCGCGACGATGTTCAAGATTGTGCTCTTCCCGGAGCCCGAGGGACCCAACAACACGAAGAATTCCTTGTCCTTGATCTCTAAGGACACGCCGTTAACAGCGACCACATCCCTGAATCTCTTAACTATATTTTCGAGCCTTACGGATACCAAGGTCTCCTCATTTTTGGTGGGAGACGAGCGTAATATAAATATTAAGTGAACCTTATTTACCAATTCGGGAGATTTTGAAACCTTAAATAAAAAATGGGTAAAACCCTTGTAGGCATGCAGAATCTTCCCGCCGCCTATCGCGGATACGCCACCTATAAGAAGGGAGACGAGCTTTTCTCGGAGAACCTCCGGGTAATCACCCTCCTGCTAGATCTCTGTGAAAGCGCGGTTGGCCCCCGGGGGAGGGCGAAGATCATCTTCGACAGGGAGACCGGAGACTACAAGGTCACGAAGAGCGGGGCGTTGATCCTGAAGGAGGCCGGGCCCGTCCATCCAGCCGCCAGGATCCTGGCCGAGGCGGGGATAGCGTCTGGAAACGAGGTAGGGGATGGAGCCCTCTCAACGGTCATCTTGGCGGGAAAACTCCTGGAAAAAGCTCAGAGACTCCGAGAGCAGGGGTTCCACCCCTCGACGATTGTCCGGGGATTTGAACTCGCCGCCTCGATTGCATTAGAATCGTTGAAGGAGGTATCCCGCAGGGTTGATTTCGGGGATCGGGAGAGGTTATTGAAGCTCGCCGAGACCTGTATCGCGACTAAACTCGATCTAGAGGACGCCAGGCCGCTTTCGGAGATTACCGTGCGAGCCTTGGAAAGCGTGATCTCGCTCAGTGGAGAAAGATTCGATATAGAGATGTTTAAGGTGGAGGGCAGGGAAGGAGCATCTCTTGGAGACTCAAAACTCGTCGAGGGCGTCGTCGTCCACAAATTTGCCGTAGACAGAACCATGCCTAGGAGGATTAAGGGGGCTAAGGTCGCGATCCTAGAATGTCCCCTTGAGATCGAAAAGCCGAGGGCGAGCACGCAGATAATCTTGCGAAGTCCCGGCGATATTCCCCGATTCTATAGGGAGAGGGATAAGATCATAGTCGGCATGGTTGAAGCAATTGCGAAATCTGGGGCGAATGTAGTCCTCTGCACCAAGAACATAGATGAAGAAGTTAGAAGACTGCTCGCCGCCAAGGGAATCTTCGCCATCAGGAACATCCAGCCCAAAGATGTATACAATCTCAAGATAGCGCTCAAGGCGACCCCAATACATAACCCGATGGAACTCAAACCAGAGCATTTAGGAGAGTGCGGCCTTGTTGAGGAAAGAATTCTAACAGCACTCGATCGATGGACCTTCTTCGAGAAATGTAAGGATCCTAGGATCCGGAGCATTTTGATCCGGGGGTCGACGGAGTCGGTGGTCGAAGAGGCGAAGAACGCGGTGCGAAGTACCCTCAAAACCCTATATCGCGCTTTAAGGGGTTGGGGAGTCGTTCCCGGAGGTGGGGCGGTTGAATTCTATCTCGCGTGGAGATTGAGGGAGAGAGCGTTAAAGTTACCTGGAAAGGAGCAGGTGGTCCTTCAAGTATTTGCCGACGCCCTCGAGGATCTGGGCATAACTCCCGCAAAAAATGCGGGGATGGACCCGATAGACATTAAACTCAAGCTTAGACACGAGGTATCTGATGGAAGAGTTATGGGAGCAAATGTTTTCGAGAGGGAGATCGTCGATACGTGGTCTCACGGAATATTGGATTCGGCTCAGATGAAAGCTCAAGTAATTAAGTCGGCGGTTGACGCCGCGAAGATGGTTCTCAGAGTAGATTTCGCGGTCATCCAGCCCCCGAGGCCGCCTGAAAAGAAGTCCCCGATTCCTGAGCCTGTGAGAAAAGCTAGAGAGGCCACTGAAAGGGCGATGAAATATTTGGATAGATTTCCTCCTAGGAAGGGTTAAGAATAAAAATAGAACGTTTGGGAGGTTCTAGGATTATTCTATCATCACTGTTCCCGGATCCACTATCTTGAGCTCCGTGATATACCTCTGTAGAGCGGCGACAATCACTACGGCAATGGCCATCTGAACGGTCACGGCGGCTGCGAACATCGCTGGCTCATTCTGGAAGTTGAAGAACCCGGAGAGCTGCGCGTTATAAGTGGCGGCCTGCGTTCCCTGGGCCAGTAGCCATCCATAGAAGAAGTCGTTCCAAGAGAACAGGAACGCGATTATGGCGGCGGCGGCGATCCCGGGGGCTGCGAGAGGAAGCACTACCTTGGTCATGGCGGCCATCCTGCTACATCCATCCAGTCTCGCGGCCTTCTCGAGATCTCTCGGCAGGGCGCCGAAGAAGCCCATGAGAATCCAAGTGGTTATTGGGATGGTGATCGTTAGGTGTACGATGATCATTCCCTGTAGGGTGGATCTGAGGCCGAGCTGCGTGAAGAGGAAGTAGTAGGGTAGCGCGACCGTTACAGGTGGAAGAGAACGTGTTCCAAGCAGCATCATTATCAGGACCGATCGGAGCTTACCGAGCCTGAACCTGCCGAGCGAGTAAGCCGCGGGAACGGCGGCGATTACCGTGATCAAGGTCACCACAGGGGAGATTATCGATATATTGTAGAGCCCCCGCATCAGCTGTTTCGCCCCACCGTATGCTCTCAGGAACCCATAGGGTCCTTGGACGTCGTATCCGAAGATTCTTAGATATGCGTTGATATTCGGGTTAACTGGGATGATATGTCCTTGGACGACGTCCCTAACGTCCATCAGCGAGATTATTACGAGGCTGTAGATCGGCGCCAAGCTGTAGACTATTAGGGCTATTGCCGCGATGTAGATTATTACGGTTCGGATGCTTATCTTCCGGGCCATCT
>CAZAVQ010000032.1:0-7738 GCA_964488635.1 uncultured Nitrososphaeria archaeon | reverse complement strand
TCCGTGGACGCTGAGCAGAAACCCCACCGAGATATGTAATCCGCAATGTAGATATTTTAGATGCGGAAGAAAACTACTAGATTACAGGCGGAATCCGCCTTGGTGCAATTGGGTCGGAGCCCCGTGCACAGGGTTTAGGTGCCCTTATGCTTACTGCGTTCAGATGAAACTGCTTCCGGATGGGCGATGCGCGCTCTTCGTTAAGCGGAGGACGGAGGAAAGTGAGCAGCCGGAGAAGCTTGAGGCCGGATTCAAAATCGGAGCCGCTGAAAAGGTCAGGAAAAAGCTGGATAAATTCGGGATCTAAAAATCAGTATCTGACAACCAAGTATCCGGCGAAAACTATCAGTATTCCACCTATCGCCGCTAATAGATTTGGAACCTGACCTAGGAAAAAGACCCCGAAGACTACGGCGCTTGCGGGTTCTAGGTAGGTCATGATCACGGCTTTATGGGCTTTTATCAGCCCTAGGCCATAGAAGTATAATGTGACCGCGAGGGCTGTATTAATCGAGCCTAGGATTAGGAGAAGAGTTATGGAGGACATTTGGAGAACCGGTATCTGATGTAGAATCGCGGGTGCCAGGAATGCCGCGGCGAATACATAGGAGTAAAAGGCGGTCACCATGCTTGAAACATCTTCTCGGAGCTTCTTTGACGAAATTATGAATCCCGCATATGTCAATCCCGCTAACACGCCATAGAGCACCCCGAGAGAATCTGAGACTCCACCGCGCATTATATCATTGTAGGAGATTAGGATTATTCCCATCATGGAGAGGAGGATGGCCGGGACAGCGACTTTCTCCAACCGCTCTTTCAAGATCACCGGCGCGAGCGCCGCCGTAAAGATTGGGGCGAGGTAATTCAAGAGAACCGCATCGGCTATCGGTATTAGTTTCATTGAGGCGAAGAGGAAGCTCCAACCTAGACATAAAAGCAAGCCATTAAGCAGGAGAAGCAGTAGGGAGCGTCTGGCATCTACGAATTCCTTCCACTTGAAGACGATTATAAAGGGAGCGAGCACGAGGGATGCGAAGAATACCCTAAAGAAGGCTATCTGATATGGGTCGAGGACGACGAGGTTCACGATGACGCCGTTCGACCCCCAGATCATGGCCGCGGCCGCCGCTGCCAGATAACCAGCCAGTCTGCTGCGCAGCATCCTCATCCGCGAACACTCTGCTTTTCTTCAACTTAGAGTTTAAATAGACTTCGCTCACCCTTTGCCTTAGACTCGCCCTTGGGGCTGGTGAAGCGATGGCTGAGGATATTATAGGGAAGCGGTGGGATCCTCAACTCGAACTCGAGATTTATAAAATGTGGGAGCGGGAAAAACTCTACAAATTTAACATCAGGAGCAGGAAACCCATCTTCGTTATAGATACACCTCCGCCTTACCCATCTGGAAGACCCTGGCACATAGGCGCCGCGGCGCATTATTCCCAGATAGACATGATAGCGAGGACGGCTAGGATGATGGGATATGAGGTCTACTTCCCCATAGGCATCGATAGAAACGGGCTACCAGTCGAGATCTACACCGAGAAGGTTCGAGGCATCTCGATTAGAGAGGTGTCTAGGGAGAAGTTCCTAGAACTCTGCGGGGAAACACTCGACGTATTAGAGGCGGAGATGATCCAGTTGATGAAGAGGATGGGGCTCAGCGGAGACTTCGAGAACTATTATCGGACGGATTCAGAGGAGTACAGGAGCCTGACCCAGGCGACATTCATAGAATTATGGAATAAGGGGCTCATATACTCGGCGACCAGGCCGAACAATTATTGTTGGGAATGCGGTACGACGATCGCGGACGCCGAGATAGAGTACGAAGAAAGACCGGCGAAGCTCGTTTACATCAAATTCCGGCTTAAAGAGGATGGAGGAGACTTGGTGATAGCGACCACGAGGCCGGAGCTGCTGGCCGCCTGTCAAGCCGTGATCGTGAACCCCGAAGATGAGAGATACATACACCGCCACGGAAAACACGTGATAGTCCCGATCTATGAGAGGGAAGTCGAGATAATCCCGCATCCCGCGGCCAAGCCCGAATTCGGGACGGGAGCAGTCATGATCTGCAGCTACGGAGACTACACGGATGTCCTGCTCTTTAGGGAGCTGGGATTGAAGGAGATCGTGGCGATAAACACGGATGGCCGGATGACCGAGGCCGCTGGAAAATATGCCGGGATGAAGGTTGAAGAGGCTCGGAAAGCGATAATTGAGGATCTAGATAAACTGGGGCTCATCGTGAAAATAGAGGACATAATGCATCGAACACCTATCTGTGAGAGGAGCAAAACCCCGATCGAGATAATCCCCATGCAGGACTACTACCTCAAACAACTCGAATTCGCCGAAGATCTGAAAAAACAAACCGCGAAGATGAAGTTCCACCCCGAACAGCACAGAAAACTCTTACTCGATTGGATTAACTCTCTGAAGATCGATTGGCCGATAAGCAGGAGAAGGTATTACGCAACGGAGATCCCAATCTGGTACTGCGCCAAATGTGGGGAACCGCATGTCCCGCCTCCAGGAAAATATTATAGACCCTGGGCGGAGAAGCCTCCCTTCAAAAAATGTAAAAAATGCGGGCACGATCAATTCATAGGCGAAGACAAGACATTTGACACCTGGATGGATTCGAGCATCTCGCCCCTCTTCATCACCAAGTATGCTAGGGATTCGAAATTCTTTAAGAGAACATATCCCGTGACCCTTAGACCTCAGGGAAAGGACATCGTGAGAACCTGGCTCTACTATACTGTTCTCAGATGTTATCAGCTGACAGGGAAAATGCCCTTCAAACGTGTCTGGATCAGCGGCACCGGGCTCGATGAAAAAGGAGAAAAGATGAGTAAAAGCAAGGGGAATGTGATAGACCCTATCCCAATACTAGAAAAATATGGCGCTGACAGGTTCAGGTTCTGGTGTGCTCAGGAATCCAGCCTTGGAGAAGACTTCAGGATCTCGGAGGAGAGAATAGAGGCAGCTGGAAGGTTCATCACGAAGCTCGTGAACATCGCCCGCTACGTCTCCAGTTTCCCACAACCCCGGAGGGCCACGCTCACACCGACCGACAAGTGGATTCTGGCGGAGCTCTCGTCGACGGTTAGGCGCTGCCTCGAGGGATACAAGGAGTTCAACTTCTTCATTCCAGCCGTGACTATCAGGAACTTCACGTGGAGAGTCTTCGCAGATCATTATATCGAGATGTCTAAGCAGAGGGCCTATGGGAGGGAATTCTCGAAGACCGAGCAGAGGGCGGCGTGGTTCACCTTACATCAGGTCCTGAAAACCGTTCTCCTAATGCTCGCCCCAATTTCCCCCTTCGTAACCGACTATATCTGGAGGAGGCTTTACTCGAAGAGGAGCATACACATCGAGAAGTTCCCGAAGCCGAGGTGGAATAGGCGGTATACCAGGTACACAAAGGAGGTAATTGAGTTTAACTCGATGGTGTGGAGGATTAAAAAGGAGAGGGGAATGTCGCTGAAAGAGCCGATAGAGATCGAGATACCGAAAAAATTGAGGATCTTTCAAAAAGACCTCAGGGCGATGCACAATATAGTGTCGTAGAGAAGGTCTACATCTTCTTGAAGGCTTCCAAGATTATTTTGGCCGCTTTTTCAACGTTTTCCTGAAGCTTTTCAGCGGTCACGATCGGCGTCTCCCGGACCACGTTATTACTCAGGATCAGGACCGCCCCTGCCTTAAATCCCCTTATCCTAGCCACCCCGAAGAGCGCCGCGCACTCCATCTCGATTGCTATGACCCCCCTTCGCCTCCACTCCTCGGCGAATTCCCTGCTCTCCGCATAGAAAGCGTCATTCGAGATAACTGCGCCTACTCGGAAGCTCAGACCCCGGCTCCTCGCCTCCTGCACAAGCGCCTCTATTACATCATAGTTCGGGGCTAAAGGTAGGTGGACCCCTGGAGCATAGGTCGCCAATACGCCATAGGTTGAGGAACAAGCCGCGGAATCGGGTATTATTATCTCCCCCGTCTCCATCTCCGGCAGTAACCCGCCCGCCGTTCCAAGCCTGACCATAATTTCAGCCCCAAGCATCCGTAACTCCTCGAAGACTATGGCCGATGAGGGGCCGCCGATGCCGTGGCAAGCGACCGAGACCGAGACGCCGCCATAGGTTCCGGTGTAAACTGGAAAGCCCCTGTGCAGATTTACTGGTTTAGGATTCTCGAGGAGCTTTGAGACCTGTTCAACCCTCGCGGGATCTCCGACGACTATAACCTTCTCGGCTATGTCCTCGGGTCTGGCTAAGATGTGATATGGACCACCCATGACGGAGGATACCTCAAATTTATCTCATATTAATGTTCCCAGAAGATAGGAGACCTTGACCACATATTACGCCTTTTATCCCGTGGACTTCTTCGTAGTCGGGTTCGCAGGCGACGGTGAAAGAATATTCCGCGTTGGATTTTATAGAAATGAAAGTGAACTCAGAGGGGAGATGGAGTCCCTCTTCGGGGAAGTAGAACTCGATGAAGGCGCGTTCTCCACATTTATACACGACCTAACCCGTTATTTCTCCGGTGAACCTGTCTCATTTAATCACCCGATCCGGTTGAGGGGGACGGATTTCCAGCTGAAGGTTTGGAGGACGATTAAGAGGATACCCTATGGGGAGACCAGGAGCTATGGATGGGTGGCGAAAACTGTTGGGAGGCCGAGAGCCGCGAGGGCGGTTGCTAACGCGATGAGGAGAAACCCGATAGCCCTCATAGTCCCATGTCATAGGGTTATCCGCGGCGATGGGAGAGTAGCGGGCTCCGGTTTTGGAAAAAGGGTGAGGGAATACCTCCTAAGGCTTGAGAAAGCGATCCCCTGAAGCTCATTTCAGGATCTTGCCCGAGTCCATATACCAGAGATAGAGGTCGAGCTCAGCTAACGTCATTCCCACCTCATCCGCGATCCTCCGCAACAGCCCCTCGATCTCCAAGTAGCGGATCTTTCCAAGCCGCTTGACCTCCGGTATTAAGCCATATCTACGCAGCAATCTCAGAATGTGAAAATCGATTATCGCGAGATCCTCGTATCCTATGTTCCTGAGGAAGTGGCTGGCCTCCTTATAGCCCAAACCCTTAACATTTTCCACGAGCCACTCCCGGATTCGACGCCCATCACCGCCCTCCCTTATCACCCTAACTATCTCAGCGAGCATCCTACGAGCCCCCACGATATATGCGGCTCTCGTGCGAGGATGGCGGTGGCCGAGCCTCCGGAGCTCCCTCTCTAACGACTTTGGATCGAGCTCCAGCAAGCGGTCTCCCAGCATCTCGACTATTTTCATGCTACCAGATGCCGTGAAGTTCGCCGCTAGGATGCAGAAAACCAGCTCCTTAAAGAGGTCTTTAGGCGGCCCCCGGCCCACCTTTTTAAAAGAGGATAACCTATCCTCGACGAGACGCCTAATTTCCTCGTTTGCCTTGAGGACGCTTAAATCCCTGATGAGATCTCGGAAACCCAAATTGGTTTCCACCTGAAAAATTGAGTGGGAGATCTAAGGCGGGGTCACGGTTCCCTGAACACGCAGAATATGTTTCGTCTGTTTCGCGTGCTCCTCCGCCTCCTCCAGACTCGTGGTCCTAAACCCGCATCCACAACTTATGAAGAGTGAGACGGGCACCTTAGCTCACCTCCGATCGCAACCCTACACCTGCATGGAATACGATTTAATAACTCCTTCCCCCATAGATATCATCGGGATGATGAACAACGTCCAAGTTGACCCGTGATACGCGACGGGCAGTCTGACCAAAATCCCTTAGAAAACGGAGCCTCTTTTGGCCAAGTATTTGATTTTAAACCTGGATCGTAACTTTTATCTTGGGACCAAGTTGAATCTTGAAGCGTATGGGGAGATTCGAGATCGCGATTAGGAATGGGATAATCTTAACGATGGATGACGAGATGAGGATTTTGAATCCAGGAAGCATCGGGATAGCGGACGGTGAAATCAAATACGCCGGCAAAGAAGAGGTCAGGGGAGAAGAGGAGCTTGACGCCAGAGGATGCGTGGTCATGCCCGGGCTCATCAACTGCCACACCCACTCTCCAATGACGCTCTTCAGAAACGCCTTCGAAGACCAACCCCTCGAAAAATGGTTAAAGGAATACGTCTGGCCCGTCGAGATGAGACTCAAACCCGAGCACGTGAGGGCAGGAGCGAGGTTGGCGGCCGCCGAAATGGCCTTGGCGGGAGTAACCTGCTTCAATGACATGTATTTCTTCATGGAGGAAGTCGCTAAAGCTGCTGTCGAGATCGGTATCCGCGGCGTCCTCTCAGAAGGACTAGTCGAATTATTCAGCGATAAGACAAGCGAAGAAGTTCTGAGGAAGGGTGTGAGATTCGCCGAGGAATATCATGGATGGAGGGGGATGATCTGGGCCGCCCTCGGCCCTCATGCGGAATATTCCTGCAGCCTAGAATTCCTGAGCAAAGTTAGAGAAGCGGCGGATAGACTCGGGGTCGGAATACATATGCATCTCGCGGAAGTAAAGCCCCCGGTCGATGAATTCATTAAGAGACATGGAAAGACCCCTCTCAAGGCCTTAGATGAAATAGGTTTCCTGAAGAAAGACGTCCTGCTAGCCCACGCAATCTACCTCAACGACAACGACCTAAAGATACTGAAAAAGAGAGATGTGGCGGTCTCCTATAACCCTGTTTCAAATATGAAGCTCGCCTCAGGTGCCGCTAGAATCGACGAGATGATGAGGCAGGGAATCAGGGTCGGCTTGGGAACGGATGGCCCCGGAAGCAACAACACATTAGACATGTTGCAGGACATGAAGATCGCGGCATTACTCCAGAAGCTGAGGTACATGGATCCCCGCAGCCTACCCGCGAAGAACGCGGTTAGGATGGCGACCAGAGGTGGGGCCGAAGCCCTAAACCTAGATCAGATGATTGGGAGCATAGAACCTGGGAAGAAGGCCGATCTCATAATCCTCGACACGAGGAAAGCGCGGTACCTACCTCTCAGAGATCCCTACACCGCCGTCACATATTGCTCGTCAGGATCTGATGTAAAAGATGTAATCGTCGACGGAAAAATCGTAGTGAAGGATGGAAAGCTACAGACGGCGGATTTGGAAGAAATTACCAGAGAATTCGAAAAAGTCGTGGCAGACCTCTTCCAATGATGAAGAGAAATGAAAGAAGAACCCGAGATAAAACCCGTTCACGGACAGGCATTCTTCACGCTAAGCTATGGAGGAGTATTCCAACAAATCCTCGTATTCGATTATCTCGACCTAACAAAATATTACTACCGGATCCTTCACGACGAGGCGGCCTATAAAGCCGAGATGCAGGAACTCCTCAATTCAATGAACAACCTACTATCAAGAGAAAAGATTCTAGTAAACGGAGGACGCGTCGAAGCAGAGGCGCTAGCCATAAACCTAGACTTCCGCGGAGCCCCCGAAAGACCAACAATCGCCTACTACATAGAATTCGCCGGAGAACTAAATCCAGATAGAGAAAACGTCTACGAAAACCGATACGAACCAGGAATCGCAGAATACGACTACGAGGTGTACTGGTTTTTCCCAAAGAAAACTAGAATAGTTGAAGTCGTCACCGACACAGAATACGAGATCTACGATGAAAGATTTCTAATCCTCTGGGCAAGAACCGGAGACCGCTATGGAGGGTATGAGCGGATTAAGTTTATTTTAGGATCTTAAACTTGGCGCGTTTCA
>CAZAVQ010000031.1:0-7819 GCA_964488635.1 uncultured Nitrososphaeria archaeon | reverse complement strand
GCCTTCTTCGGCGGGGTTGTGAAGGTTCCGATAGCCGTAATCCTGATGGTCAGCGAGATGACGGGGACCTATAACCTGATAGTCCCATCGATGCTCTCGACGGCGATCGCCTACGTGATCACGGGGAGGACCACGATCTACGCGAGTCAGGTCGCCACCCGAGCGGACTCGCCCGCGCACGCAACCGAATACCTCGTTCCTTTGATGTTGAAGATCAAGGTGAGGGATGCGATGACCAAGAACCCGATCACGATATCTCCAGATGAACCCGTTATGAGGGCGGCCGAACTGATGGCGAAGCACGAGATACGAGGTCTCCCCGTCGTCAGGGACGGCGTCCTCCAAGGCATGATAACCTTCTCAGATGTCCTCAGGCTGGATCCAGGTGAGCGGGGCGATGTCAAGGTGGGAGAAGTCATGGCTAGCAACGTGGTCGTGACCTATCCCGATGAAACCCTTTACGACGCCTTCGAGAAGATGGTTCAATACGGCGTCGGGAGGCTGGCGGTCGTCGAGTCGCCGAAGAGCAAGAAGTTAATCGGGATAATTACTAGAGGTGACATCGGAAGAGTGTATGAACTAAAGATGAGCAGCATGATGAGGGAGAAATCCGGATAATCATTCCTCCTGAGAACTCGATCTCTCAGCGGCAATCTCAAATGCCCTGAGGATATCGTGTTTCGAGATTATCCCGATTATCCTCGACGGGTCGCTCCTCTCAACAACCGGAAGTCTCCCCACATCTTTCTCAACCATTTTATCAAGCGCCTCGTGAACGCTCTCATCCGGATAAGCCACGACGAGATCTCTCGACGCTATGTCAGCCACCCTCGCCTCTCCTCTCTCCCAAGGCTTCACCTTCTGGACATCGCTCAGGGTCACGATTCCGACGAGCCTCCCATCCTCGACGACCGGGTAGCCCATGTGATGGTGTTCCTCGAACATCAATTCCAACGCCCTCACCGGCATATCCGGGGAGACCGTGACCACGTCTCTATTCATTATCTCCCTCACCTTAATCGAGTCTAGGGCAAAGGAGCGCCCCATCCTTATCTTAATCCCACGCCTCTCCAGCTTCAAGGTATAGATCGAAGAACCCCTGAGATAGAGCCAGGCGACGAAGAAGCTGGTCACAGAGGAGGTCATTATCGGCGGGATCAAGGCGAAGTCTCCCGACATCTCGGGTATCATGATGATCACGTTTATTGGGGCTTGAGCGGCGCCGGCGAAGAGCGCGGCCATGCCCGCCAGCGCATAGGTCGATGGATTCCTGGCCAGGGATGGGAACAAGGTGTGGAAGATCGTTCCAAGGGCTCCTCCGAACATCGAGCCTATGTAGAGGCTCGGCGCGAAGACCCCTCCGCTTCCCCCAGACCCTATCGTGAGGGCGGTGGCCAGCAGCTTCGCGGCTCCGAGGATCAGCAACGTTGCCAAGGCGAGTTCTCCCGCCAAAACCATGTTGACTCCCTCATATCCCACGCCCATAACGCCGTAGCCTAGGAAGAACATCCCGATCGCTCCGACCGCGAGTCCGCCTAAAGCTGGTTTGAGTGAGGGAGGAGCGGAAATCCTATCGAAGAAATCCTCGATGGCGTAAAAGATCCTAACCCATAGCACGGAGAGCAGCCCGAAGAATCCTCCGAGGATTATGTAAAGGACGAGTTCAGGAGGGGTCCAAGCCGTCGCGTTCATGACCTTGAAGGCGGGGCTACTTCCCAAGAAAACCGAGGCCACGGTCGCGCCTAAGACAGAGGCCAAGATAACCGGCATCGCGTTAAAGAGGTGGATCCCCCGGTAGAGGACCTCCATGCCGAAGAGGGCTCCGCCGAGCGGGGCGTTGAAGGTGCCGGCTATTCCCGCGGATAATCCGCATACTACGAGTAATTTCACGTCACCGCGGTCGAGCTTGAATATTTGGCCAAGGATAGAGCCTATGGTCGCCCCTATCTGCGCTATCGGCCCCTCCCTACCGGCGCTCCCACCCGAGCCGATCGTGATCGAGGAGACCAGCACCTTGAGGAATGCAACCCTCTTCCGGATCCTTCCACCCTTCAAGGCCACGGCCTCCATCACCTCGGGAACCCCGTGTCCCTTGGTCTCAGGAGCAAACCGCATGATTAAGGGGCCGATTATGAGGCCGCCGAGCGCCGGGAGGAGCATTAGAGCCGGGTTAACTCCGCCTAGGTCGATGGAGATCGCGGGAAGTATTGTCTCGAAGAAGAGCTTCTGATTTAGGGAGATCATCATCCTGAAGAAGACCGCGCCAAGTCCCCCGACTATGCCCGCGAATCCGCCTAACAGATCCAGAAGTATCCATTTCCTCGCGTATTCCGGTATCCCAAGCTTATGCGGAAGCTGTAGGATCGCCATCCAATCGCCTACCTCTAAACGATAAATGGGGATTGAGGGCTCCGAGTCCTCCGAGGCGTCTTCTCAGCTGATCCCGGGTAGCCGCCGATATTAAGTTTTGACCGGCTCATCACCTAATATACCGCGCTGCGGGAATCATTTGGGGAGGATGAGTTTAAGGATCTTGCTTAGGGAGCTCGAAGAAGCCGGGGAACTCGTTCATGTGGAGAAACCCGTTTCAACGCTTTTCGAGGCGGCGGCCGTAATGAAGAAGCTCGACCCGAGACCCGTGCTCTTCCATAATCTAAAGGAGGCCCCGGGCTTCAAGCTCCTAGGAAATCTCTGCGCGGATCGGAGGATTCTATCGAGGGCGTTAGGGGTTCCGGAAGAGAAGTTGTTGGAAAGATTGGCAGACGCCATCGAGAACCCGAAGCCCTTCGACATCGTCGAAAAGCCTCCCTGTCAAGAGGTCGTGATAGAGGATCCGGACTTGAGGAAGCTGCCCTTTCTCAGGTTCGCGGAGAAAGATGGAGGCCCCTATCTCACAGCGGGGATAGTTATCGCATACGACGAGGAATATGGATACAACGCGAGCTATCACAGGCTCATGCTCCTAGATTCGAGGAGGGTTGTCGCCAGAATCCTCCCAAGACACCTCGAAGAATTCATCAAAAGAGGTGCGAGAGACGTCGCCATAGTCGTTGGAAATCACCCCGCATTCATGCTCGCCGCCGCGGTCACGTGGAAGATCGGGGTGAGCGAACTCGAGATGGCGAATGCCCTGACCCCGATCCGGTACGCGAAATCCATCGAGGGCAACTTGCTGATTCCAGCCGACTGCGAGGTCGTGTTGGAGGGGAGGATAACCGGGGAATTCGCGGAGGAAGGCCCCTTCATGGACATCACGGGAACCTACGATGTAGTCCGGAAGCAGAGGGTTATCGAGATAACGCGCATAACCATGAGACGGGACCCGATCTTCCAGCAGATACTGCCGGCGGGGAGCGAGCACAGGCTCCTCATGGGGATGCCTAGGGAAGCCGCCCTCTACAAGAGGGTATCCGAGGTGTGCAGAGTCCTAGACGTGAAGCTGACATATGGCGGATGCAGCTGGCTCCACTGCGCGGTAAAGATCGAGAAGAGGAGCGATGACGATCCGAGAAAGGCGATCGAAGCCGCATTCGAGGCGCATCCAAGCCTAAAACACGTGATAGTCGTCGACGGAGACATCGACATCTCGGATCCGCGGGAAATAGAATGGGCGATAGCCACGCGGACCCAGCTCGACAAAGATCTAATCCTGAAACCGAATCAGCTCGGATCATCCCTCGATCCATCAGCCGATCAGCTCACGCGTAGAACCTGCAAGGCTGGGATAGACGCGACCATTCCGCTCGACGTGGATAAGGGGAAGTTCGTCAAAGCGAGAATACCCGGAGAAGATGAGATAAATCTGGATGACTACGTGAAGTGATCGGGCATGTATTTGACGAGAGAAGAGGAGGCTATGCTCGCGGGCGAATACGGGTACGCGGCGCAGAAGTCCATGGAGATCTTAGTCGCCCTCGGGAAAATCTATGATGCGGAGCGGATGATCGAGATAAAGAGCGCTCAGATCTCAGGCGTCTCCTATAAGAACTTAGGAGAAGAGGGTTTAGAATTCATCCTAAAACTAGCGGAAGACGGCAGGGTCATGGTGCCGACGACGCTGAACCCATGCGGAATGGACCTCGAGAGGTGGAGGGAAATCGGGATACCGAGCGATTTCGCGGAAAAACAACTCGAGGTCATAGACGCCTACCTAAAACTAGGAATAGAACCGACCCTGACCTGCACGCCCTACCTCGCCGGAAACATACCCCAATACGGGGATCACATAGCCTGGAGCGAGAGCTCGGCGATAATCTACGCGAACTCGGTTCTCGGGGCTAGAACGAATAGGGAAGGTGGGCCGAGCGCCCTGGCGGCGGCGATAGCCGGTAGGACGCCGCTCTACGGCCTACACCTAAACGAGAACAGGCTTCCATCGATCGAGATACATTCACCTAGGCTTAGGGAGGAATATGAGTTCGCGGCCCTCGGCTATCTGACAGGCAAGATCGTAGGAGACGGGGTCCCCCTGTTTAGGGAGCTCGGATCTCCTTCACGAGACCAGTTAAAGGCGCTTGGAGCCGGGTTGGCCTGCGCGGGAGGCGTCGCTCTCTTCCACGTCGAGGGGGTTACGCCTGAGTCCATCCGAAATCCGGGGATGAAGGCTGATGAAAAAATCCAAGTAGATCTCCAAGAGGTCGAGGAGGCGGTCCACGAGCTGAGCGACGAGGATCTCGACCCAGACCTGATCTTCATCGGATGCCCACACGCCTCAATCGAGCAGCTGACGATCTTCCTAAATCTCCTGAACGGCAGAAGCGTGAAAAGGACGACTTGGATCCTCGTTTCTAGGGCGGTTAAGAATCAAGCAGATAAACTCGGCCTCGTCAAAAAACTCGAATCCCTGGGGGTGAAAGTCCTCTGCGATACATGCCCCATAGTCACGCCGATACGTGGCCTGGGAATAAAGTCCGTCGCGACGAACTCGGCGAAGGGCGCGTGGTTTTCGCGAAACCTTAATGGGCTCAGGGTAAAACTAGAATCCATCGAGGACTTGGTGGAGGATGCCGTGAAGTGATCGAGCTGAGGGGGAGGGTCATCAAGGAGGGAAGGGCTGAGGGAAAGGCGCTCGTCTCCGAGAAGCCGATAAGCTTCTACGGCGGAGTTGATCCAGAGACCGGGAAGATAATTGAGAGAGATCACCCGCTATACGGGAACTCGATCTCAGGCAGGATACTCGTCTTCCCCTATGGAAAGGGATCAACGGTCGGGTCATATATCCTCCTGAGACTTAAGAAGCGCGGCTTAGCCCCACTAGCCATAATAAACGAACGCTGCGAGCCCATAATCGCCGTAGGCGCCATAATCGCGGAGATACCCGCCGTAGATCACGTGGACATCTCGAGGATTCCGCCGGGCAGCCGCGTGAGAGTCGAGGGATGCAGGGTGACGATATACCTCTGAACCGGTAAACTCATATCGAGAAAGGTATAGTTTGTGCCAGGTGCCGTGAAGCTGTTCGAGGTCACAGCCGAGGTCGCGGAGAAGCTGCGGAAAGCGGGAAGCCTGGGTAAGCGGTACATGTTAATCGGTTTCTCAGGTTGGCCGGACGCCGGGAACGTCGCATCCCTAACGATTCAGCATTTCATAGACTCTCTCGCCCCCGAGAAATTGATGGAATTCGAGCTGGCGGATTTCCAAGATCTAACTGTAAATAGGCCGATAGTGGAGATAGATGACGGCCTGATTAAGGGGCTGCAGTTCGCCAAGAGCGCGCTTTATCTATGGAGCGACCAAAAGCAAAACACGTCTCTCCTCATATTCAGGGGCCCCGAACCCGGGTTTAGGTGGAGGGAGTTCGCCGAGAAAATCTTGGAGCTATGTAAAAAGATGTCCGTGCAAAGGATCTACTTAGTGGGCGGGGTCCTGGACATGGTCCCGCATACTAGGAAGCCGAAGATCTCGGCGGTCGTGAATATGGAGCACCTGAAATTGGAGGTAAAGGTTCACGGCCTTACATCATCAAACTATAAAGGGCCGTCGAGCATTCACAGTTACCTCATGTTAAGGGCTCGCGAGATGAGGTTAGAGGCCATAAGCATTTGGGGACATGCCCCGAACTACGTGCCGTATCCAAATGCGATCGTCGCACTCCACCTCGTATCAAATCTAGCTGAGATGATGGAGATATCCATCAACCTCGATAAGCTAGCAAAGCTTGCAGAAGCCCTCAGGAGGAAGATCGACAGCGCGATGGAGGAGAACCCGGAGCTCAGGAGAGTTGTCGAGGAGTTGGAGAGGAGATATGATGAAGAATCTGGGGCTCCATCCTACATAGCCTAGGCGAGTTCGGCCTTAACCCTCTCCAATTCCTCCGAGAATATCTTGTAGGTCTCATCGTCATAGAGGCAGAAGACAACCCTCTCAATCCCGCTGCCACGTTTCAAGTATTCAACCGCGGTCCTCAACATTATCTTCGCGCATCTATCTTTCGGGAAACCGAAGATACCCGTTGAGATCGCCGGAAATGCTATGCTCTTGACCCCGTGTTTTTCCGCGAGTTTCAAGGAATTCAACGTCGCGTTCTTGAGCTTATTATCTTCATCTCCCTCACCCATCCTAGGCCCAACCGCGTGGATCACATATTTCGCCTTCAATTTCCCAGCCCCGGTTATCACCGCGCCTCCAACCGGGCAATATCCTATTCTATCGCACTCCTCCTGTATGCTCCAGCCTCCCTTCCTGAGAATTGCTCCGGCAACTCCTCCACCCATCTTGAGCCTAGAGTTCGCGGCGTTCACTATAGCGTCGACCTCGAGCTCTGTTATATCGCCCTTGACGAGCGTTATCTCGGAGTTCCCAACCCTCAACATCGAAAAATCATGAACCATTTCTCGGCATTAATTTTTTCCTCAAGTTATCAAACGACCATTTATTAACGGTCGGATACGAGATCGTCGCGAAGAGGCATGGGGAAGAAGGATGTAGCGTTCATAGCCGTAACGACTATCCTAGTAATCTTGCTCGTAATCTCATCATTCGCCTACTCAACACTCAAACTCAAGTATCGATCCCTCCAAGAAGACTACTCATCCCTAAGCGGGGACTATCTCCAACTCGAAGCTAGATACAAGGCCCTATTGAAGAATTACACCGAGCTTACGGGCAGTTATCAGAAGCTCGATAAAGAATTGTCATCATTATCCATCGAATACCAGAAGCTCAAAGATGATCACCAAGAGCTCCAGGAAGAATACGATTCCCTCAAGGCGAAATATGAAGAGGTAGTCGCGCAAAATGAGGAACTGAGATCCAGATACCTACAACTAAACGAATCTTACAGCAAGTTGGTTAAAGACTATGAGGCTCTTAACGAGAAATATGCGGAGCTCGAGGAGAACTATGGCGACCTCGGAGGGAGGATCGCCGACCTTAAGTCGAAGCTCGAGGCGATGTCGCTTAGGGTTCTGATCTCGGGTGAGCTATTCAAACTGGTCTTAAATCAGTCGAGGATCGGGGAGATCGATGAAATAGTCTATGGGGAGTTGGGGCTAGGTCCAGGATCGCCTCCCCGCACGAAGGCGGTCAAGGTATTCGAATGGATAGCCCTGAACACCCAATATGTAAAGGACCAATATCACCCATACTATCAAAGCGGGATAGTGGATTACGCCGAAGAATATCTGGAACCCGTTAACGAAACGCTGGACCTAGGCGAAGGAGACTGTGAAGACCTCGCCGTCCTCGCATACGCCATGCTGAGGACCGTTCTCAGGGAGGGTGAGGAAATTTACCTAGTAGTGTTGAACAGCGTCGCGGTCCGCCACGTCGCGGTCCTTTACAAAAGCGGCGACAGCTTCATGGTGATAGACCCGGCGGG
>CAZAVQ010000030.1:0-8063 GCA_964488635.1 uncultured Nitrososphaeria archaeon | reverse complement strand
ACGGCATCGCCTATCTTCCACAAGTAGACAATATTTTCGCGAACCTAACGGTGGAAGAGAACCTACTAATGGCCGGATACCTCATGAGAAAGGAAGAGTTAAATCAACGCGTCGAAGACATCGCGGAAATTTTTCCAATAGTTAAGAGATATTGGAGAAAGAAGGCTGGGATGCTGAGTGGTGGAGAGAGACAGATGGTAGCAATGGCGATGGCACTCGTGAGAAATCCTAAGGTGATGTTATTCGATGAGCCCACCGGAGGATTGTCCCCGAAAATAGCGACCGAGGTCATCTCTAAAATCATAGAACTTAGGGACTCGATGAATATGACAATAGTCCTAGTTGAACAAAACGCGAAAAAAGCCCTTGAAATAGGGGACCGCGCATACCTCCTCGTAGGCGGCAGACTCGTATTTGAAGGCGGATGCCGGGAACTATTAGAACATCCCCAGCTGGCAAGCCTATACCTCGGCGTAAGCAGTTAATAATATTGAAGTGGTGATCTTCTCTGAAAAATGATGTATCCATCACGTGAGGTTGTCGCTAGGCTCGTGGAAATTCTTTTGAAGGACTATAAGGCCGGTGAAAAGCTCTCGGTTCCCGATCTTTCGGAGAAGGCCCTGATCTCTCAAGAATTGGCGAGAAAGATATTCTCTTCTTGGGGTCTTCCCGGAGACGTTATAGAGCTAACCGAGGAGAAGAGACTCGATCTAATCATTAAGGCGCTGGAACAGGGCGTGGATGGAGACCGTATCTCGCGATACCTAGATTGGGCGGAATTTGAGAAATTAGTCGCCAAAATTTTCGAGAGGGCAGGTTACCAGACTAAATGGAATGTCAAGATACCTCAACGAGGACGCAGATGTCAAATAGATTTATTAGCGTACCGTGGGAACATAGTCCTCATAATTGATTGTAAACGTTGGAAAAGACCTCCACCACCATCGGCGGCGTCCAAAATGGTCAAAGCACAGGAACGGAGGCTCACGATCTTAAGGGATGTTCTTGAGAAACAGGTCAAAGGTGGAGAAAGCTTTCAAGAAGTTTATCTTATCCCAATGGTGCTTTCCCTGTATCAGCCTTCGAGAAAGATATTGGATGGACATCTCTTTGCGTCCATCGGGAATTTAAGAGGCCTGCTGGAATACGTGGAGTCCGCCTATTTTCAGATCCGGCACGAAAAGGTGAAGATACCGGAAGGGCAGGAATTAGAAGTCCTCTTAACAACAATTCAGTAATCCTCAAAATGACATGCTCAAAGCCTGGGCCTACGCGTTAAAACTGGTCGAATTTTAATTTCGCGCTGGAAAGGCTTAAATCGGGGACTAGAAATTATCTTCCGAGGCGCCATGATCTGGGCGGAATTTGAAGACGAATTTGAGGAGGAAGAAGAGTGGGAAGAGGAAGAAGAGGAATGGGAGGAAGAAGAAGAATTCTAATTGAGCCCTCTCGCCTGGATTTTTCTAACATAACCTCTTTATGTATTCACGGATAAACCCTTGCAGGCGTCCTCGGAAATAGGCACGCATCCCTGATATGTTCTAGTTTTAGAAGCCACCAGAGCAGCCTCTCCACGCCGAGTCCGAAGCCGCTATGCGGGACGGGGCCGAAGCGCCTCAAGTCAAGGTACCACTTGTAATCGTCGGGGTGTAACCCCTCTTCCCGTATCCTTTTCAGTAACTGATCGTAATCGTGTATCCTCTGGCCTCCTCCGACGACTTCCCCAAATCCCCCCGGAGTCAGTAAGTCCGCGTTTCTACATACCGAGGGATCCGATGGATCTGGCATATGGTAGAATGCCTTCGCCTCTTTCGGCCAGTGGGTGACGAAGAATGGTTTTTCAAACTCCTTTGATAACTCCCTTTCCTCGTCGGCTCCGAAATCATCACCCCACTCGATCTGAAATCCCTTTTTTCTGAGGATCTCGAGGGCCTCAGAATACCTTATCCTAGGATATGGGGGTTTAGCGACATCTGGATCTACCTTTACGTTGAGTAGCTCAAGCTCTTTGTGAGCGGATTCGTGAACCCCTAGAACCATGGCGTAGAAGAGTTCCTCAATTATCTTCAGTAAGTCCTCTAGCTCCGCATAGGCGATCTCGGCTTCGAGATGCCAAAACTCGGTCAGATGCCTCCTAGTCCTGCTGAGTTCGGCCCTGAAGCTGGGCTGGATACTGTATACCTTCTCGAGGCTGTAGATCGCCGCTTCTTGATAAAACTGGGAACTCTGAGTTAGATAGACATTCCTACCGAAGTAGTCGACCTTGAATAGCGTCGCGCCCCCCTCAACCGCGGCGGTTATGAAGCTTGGGCAATGTATCTCAATGAAACCGTGTTCCCGAAACCATTTTCTGGCGGCGTCTAAGAGCGCGGCCCGTATCTTCATTATCGCGGCGACCCTAGGGCTCCTAATGTGGAGATGCCTGTTATCGAGTATGAATTTCACTTTGACCCCTTTCTTTATCGGGAAGTCGTCTATGCTCCGGCCTATTACCTCTAAGTCCCTACACTGGATCTCGACGCCATTCGGCGCCCTGGGATCTCGCTTGACAAGGCCCTTAACCCTTATCGCGGATTCCTGCCTCAGCTCATCGGCGGCTCGGAAACATTCATCCGGGACCTGGCCCTTCTTGACCGCGACCTGAATTACGCCCGTTCTATCCCTTAGATCTATGAAGATTAGGCCTCCATGCGCCCTCTTGTTCCTCACCCAGCCTAGTAGCTCGACCTCACGGCCTTCAGGGGACTTCAATGCGTCCTCTATGTAGAAGTCCTTCAGCATGCCACCCCTAACCCAGTCAAGATGAGAATTCGCCACCTTTTTTGCATTTGTCGCTTTCCTCAGAGGCATCGGCTAATAGACCTTGCAGCCGTCGGGGACCTCTTTTTCCGGGATTAGGGGTGTCACGTTATTCTCGTCGACGACCGCCGCTAACATCATGCATTCTGAGATGACCCCACGGATCTTCTTCGGCTTTAGATTGACCACGAACGCGAATTGTTTTCCCACGAAATATTCTGGATCATAGATATGGCCAAGACCGGCGATGGACTGCTTCTGGTATTGACCGAAGTCCACCGTCAACTTCAGTAGCTTTGTAGCCCCTTCAACCCTCTCCGCGGAAATAACGCGTCCAATTCTTATGTCAAGCTTCTGAAAATCGGAAAAATCAACCTGCGCCATCCCGCCACCACACCTACCTATTATTACAGCTTATAGGAGTTAATATCGGTTCCGAAAAGTTGGTTCGAAATTTCACCCCTAATTTTTTCCGAAAATTTTTTATATAACTCGGATGTATTTAAATCGTCGGGTGAAGGTCTAAATGGCACGTAAGAGAGCAAAGAAGACCACAAAGAAGAAGGCGAAGAAGAAGAGGGGTGCCAAGAGGGCCAGCAAGAAGAAGACCACAAAGAAGCGTAAGGCGAAGAAGAAGACCAGGAAGAAGGCTGCTAAGAAGAAGACCACAAAGAAGAAGACCGCGAGAAAGAAGGCTAAGCCGAAAGCTGAGGCAGCCCCCGCGCCCCAGGAAGCTATCGAGAGTATCTAAATGCGTTAAACGTTTGAAAACATCCCCTAACCTTTTTCTAATTTTCACGCCCGTCTTCACAGATTAGAAGAAGTAGGTGTCTTCCTCGACCCTCGCCCGCCTGACGGTCTTACTCTGAATCAATTGCGCTAGCCCGCCTGTTAGGGCGGATGAAGCCGTAGGCAGGATGAGGATCGCTACTAGGTCAATGGGTCTTGAAACTAGGTCTGTTGCCATGCTGTTTGCCGCCGAGAGCCAGCTTAGGTAGTCTGGCCAAGCCGGAGCCGATAGGAAGAGGGAGGCTATCCACAGGATGAGTATCGTCGATGCCGCGAGGAACATGGCCTTCGCTCCCCCGCCGAGCCCCTGAGTTACGACGCCGACGATGCAGGCCACCGCGACCCAAATCGCCACCGGCAGGATACCATAGGTTTGGGCGCCTCCGATCACCGGTAGACCTAGGATCGAGGAGAGGGGCGTTAGGAGGGGGGTGTAGGTCTTTAACAAAATTATGAATAGGTTAAACTGATTAGTGGACGCTGCTTCTAGCCCCCCATAGTTGAGGAGTAGACCGGCTAGGGTCAGGAGACCTAGGCCCAGCCCGTAGCCGCTCATAGCCTTAGCCATATTCCAGGATTCATCGGTCGGTTGGTATCCAAAAAAGTTTCCTTACGCTGGGCGCTGCGTTTTATCCTGAGAACCCTTGGGAGATACTGTGGTAATTTCTCGTCTCTTATTCCATCTAGCTGAGCGAGAGGTTTCGGGATCCTAGGATCACGGATTCGCTCGGTAACCGTTTTCTCTCGAATTGCTTCACGTATAGTTCCCCAATCTTCTGGATTGTGTCGGCTTCTTCCGGCCGTTTATCATTCCTTATCCGGATTATCCTCGCGAACCTCAGGGCGTAACCTGAGGGATATTTGGGACTTCTCTGGATCTCGTTATATGCGACCTCGACTACTATCTCTGGCCTCACCTTCACCGTGTAGCCGTCATCTTCTAGCTTGAGCTCGAGAAGCCTCTTAGTCATCCACTCGAATTCGTCGTCGGTTAATCCCTTGAAGGTCTTTCCAACGACCTCGAAGCCCCCGGTTTCGGGATTATAGGCTGCTAGATGATAATTGCTCAGCCAACCGGTTCTCCTCCCATGACCCCAATCGGCTGCGACTATAACCAAGTCCAGGTTCTCGGCGGGTTTGAGCTTGAGCCAGAGCTTCTCCCGCCTGCCGGGTCTATAGGGTGAATCAAGTCGTTTAACCATCAGCCCTTCATGGCCCTCTTTGATGGAGCATTCTAGGAACTCCGCCACTTCTTTTGGATCCGAAGTGACGATCATCGGCGTCAAATATCGCTCCTCTACTACCTCTTCCAACCTCTTTCTTCGAACCCGATAGGGTTGATCTAGTAAGTCCGCGCCGTTGAGGTAGAGTAAGTCGAAGATCCAGAGCCTTAGCGGTATGCGCTCACTCTCCTCGAGGACATTTCGTATCCTCCTAAATCGCCTGAGCAGTTCTTGGAAGGGAAGGGGTCTTCCATCCTCGTCAACCGCCACGGCTTCCCCGTCGAGCACCGCTTCCCTGACGCCTCTTAGACAAGATCTAACCTGGTCCACTATATCTGGGAGACTCTCGGTCACCTCGCTAAGCCTTCTAGAAAAGATTCTCACGACGTCACCCCTCACGTGGATCTGGACCCTGGCGCCGTCTAATTTATACTCGAAGGCCAGAGGCTGTCCGGCTTCTTTGAGCAACTCCTGGACGTCATGACACATCTCCGCCAGCATAGGTCTCAGCGGCCTGAAAAGCGTCAGCTTGACAGCTTCGAGGCCACGCTTCCCCTCTCTAACCGCGACCTCGACTAGGTCGCCGATCTTTCCAAGTAGCATGTGGGCCCGCTGTACTTTTTCCAGATCCGTGGCGGTCAGCTCCGCAATCGCTTCTAAGAGGAGACCTTCGTTGACGCCGTGCTGCATCTCGCCCATTAATTGTTTGAGAAACCACCGTTTCTCTACCTCGCTCATGCGATAGAGGAGAGACCTCAGAAGCTCGAGCTTCTTCGCCCTCGACCCCGGTCCCCGGAGTTCCGAGACCTTCCTGAGCACGTTCCATACCTCAAGTATCGTAGGGGGAGGTGAGAAGCCCAATACGCTTTGACCACTCTCCTCTAATAGTTCGAAGATCGTAGCCGCGCTTACCTCGAGCTTCTCCTCGCTTCCTTCCGGGGTAGTCCTCCCGATCAGCAAGAGGGCGGCTGGAGGGGCTTCCTCGGGGCTTAGTTTCTTGAGGAGTTTAACTACTTGGGCGACCTTGTCCTTCTTTCCGCTGAGACTTTCTAAGATCTCGCAGGTCTTTGCTAGTTCGATGTAGGAGGTGCCGGTCATGCCGCATCTTTACTCAATCTTCACCGGAATTCCTTTAGGCTTTTGGATAGGTAGCTCGACCAGGAGTATACCATCCCGATAAGTCGCTTTCGCCAGATTCGGATCAACCTCCTCCGGGAGACTTAGGCTACACCTGTATCCCTGGAATCTGAACAGCGAGGCGTCGGAGGCCTTCTTGGCCAATTCTTCGGAAAATCCGGCCTCCACCTCGAGCACCCTGTCTCTTACGCGTATATCGATTAACTCTTTTTGAGCTCCCGGGATCTGGATTACCGCTAAGACTGTGCCGTCCCTTACGTAGATATCCGACTCCGGGACTAAGAAGTTCCCTTCAACCGCTCGCCTAACAGGCTTAAACGACTCCAACGCGGATTCTATCAGGTTGGGAATATCGCCCACGATGTCGCGGATCATTTTCTCGATCTTCGTCCTTAAAGCCCGTTCGAATTCATCCAGCGGCGGCTTTCTGTTCATCAGAGATACTGTGGCTTGGGGGGATTTAACGATTCCATAGGCTTATATTTGGGGAAAGCCGATTCTCGCCGAGAACTTCGCAATTTCCTCAGAGGAGGGCTCTAGATGGTAAAATGCGCTGTATGCGGGAAAGAGGTCTTGATGCCGTTTAAATGCAGCTATTGCGGCGAATACTTCTGCGCCGAACACAGACTTCCAGAGAAACATAATTGTCCGGGGCTCTTCGCCGCCGCATCGCCCTACGAGAAGGAAAGAAAGCGCGTTAAGATTGAGAAAGCCGAGAGGAGTTGGGAGCCCGTTAGCTGGGTCCCCGCGAAGAGGCGTGGGAGCTTAGCTGGTGAGGAATGGCTGCATTTGATGATAGGCGCGTTGCTCGTGATCTTGGTGGGGTTCTCCTTGATAGGATATCGTTTGTGGCTTCCGCCTTGGGTCCTCATATCCTTTGTGGTGGGATTCGCCGCGTCGTTCCTCCTCCACGAACTCGGCCACAGAGCATATGCCAGGTCCTATGGTCTTTATGCCAGATTCAAGCTTGATCCCTTCGGAGCCCTCCTGACCTTGGTGACAGCCATCCCCATGATGCCGTTCAAGATAATCGCCCCAGGAGCCGTGGTCATAGCCGGCATAGCCTCGCTCGAGATCTTGGGGATGACCGCTCTAGTAGGCCCGCTCATAAACCTCGCCCTCTCAGCCGTATTGAATATCGCCGCCTTCACCCTAGGCCAGGTACCCGGATTCGCCGCCCTACCCTACCTACAGTACCTACTCTACAGGTTGGGCGCGTTAAACGCCTTCATAGCCTTCTTCAACCTCATCCCCTTTGGAGGCTTAGACGGTAGAAAGGTGCTAGCCTGGAGCCCCGTCAAGTGGGCGATCGCCTTCGGCGTGAGCTTGGCGATGTTGATCCTCGCCTTCACAATTTAATTACGAGAAAGGGAGTTATTTTCAGTCGAGATGATCGAGATAAAGTTGGAGGCGGGGAGAAAGTTACGTGAGGTAGCCGGTGCCTTAATCGTCCCCATGTTCAAGGTCGAGAAGAGGACAGAGCCCGCGGTAGAGCTGGATAAAGGATTGGAGGAGGCCGTCGAAAGCGTTTCTGGACATGAATTCAAGGCGGAACTCGAGGAGATCTATTCTCTTCCAACCGGGATTACCCCCGACCGCCTTATACTCGCGGGGCTAGGTGAGAAGAAGGAATTCGATTTAGATTGTGTTAGAAGGGCTTATGGAAAGGCGGCGTTGAAGGTAGATGAACTTGAACTCGAAAGTGTAACCGCGGTCCTCCCCACAGTTGATAGACCCGTAGATAGAGTGATTCAGGCGGCCGCTGAAGGAGTCATCTTGGCGCTTTACAGGTTCGAGAAATATAAGTCGGAGAAGAAGGAGAGAAAGTTACGCGAGCTGAAAATTCTCACAGACGCAGGTGATTCGGCTTGGAGAGCCGTTGAGGTCGCCGTGAAAACTTGTGAGGGGGTTAGGGTCGCCAGGGATATAGCGAACACCCCGAGTAGCGACTGCACGCCGGAGAAATTCGCGGAAATGGCCGTGAACGCCGTCAAAAACCTCGGAATAAGATACCGGGTATACGGCATAGAGGAGCTTCAAGAGATGGGGATGGGCGGGATAGTGAATGTCGGGCGGGGAAGCCGCCATGAACCGAAGCTCATAGAACTGGAATAC
>CAZAVQ010000029.1:0-8066 GCA_964488635.1 uncultured Nitrososphaeria archaeon | reverse complement strand
AAGCTGTCTCAGCTTCTCCTCCGTTAAGGAGTCGTCAATACACCAGAACGAATTCGTCTCAACGAAGATCGATGGCAATTCATAGCTCTTCGCGATCTCGATGGCGCGGAGAAGTAACTGGAAATTCAGGAACGGCTCCCCTCCTGTGAAATGTATGCCATAATTGATTCCGACATCTCGGCTTCCACCGGGCGCGGGAATTATCTTACCCGAGAGCTGCGAAAGTATGCGTGATAGATCAGACTCGGAGATCCAATCCGCCCTCCACCTAGGCGAAGAAGCGTACATGCAGTGTCTGCACTCGCTGTTGCACTTGTAGGTGAGGAAAATTCCGCAGGAGATCGGGCGTGGAGGATGGATCGTCACCATACTTCTTCATGTCCTCTGGATCTCTTCCAAGTATGAGTATCCGTCCCTGAGGGTCAGGTGATAAACTTGGTCAGCCGCCTCCTCCACCTCAGCATCGTGGGTAACTATTATCGCCTGGGGGATGAGTCCCCTCTCCCTCCTGAAGTTCGTTAAAAGTCTAATCAGCTCCCTCCTCCTCTCCGGATCCAGATGAGTCGTCGGCTCATCCATCAAAATACACTCCATCTGATCCCCGGTTAAAGCGGCGGCTAATCCAAGTCTCAGGCAAAGAGCTATGGCGGTCTTCTCTCCGCCGCTTAGGGAATCTATCGACTGCTCCCCCATCGGGCCGTAAACGTATACGTTATAGTCTTCGTCAAGTCTAAGATCGCTATAGACAAGCGTAAAGAATTGAAGGAACTTCCTTGTGTAATGTTCTATACTCTTCCTCGCAGCCGCCCTGATATAACGCTGGACTCCGTCTTTTCCAAAACATTCCCTAATAGCCTTCAAGATCTCCAAATATCTCTCCAAGATCTCCGCTTTATCCACGGCTCTTTTCACCTCTTCACACTCTTTCATCAACCTGGCTCGCTCATCTTCAAGCGATTTTATCTTCTCATTTATCGAGGCCATTTCCGACCGGAGCTCTGCCAAAGATTCATGGAGCATGTTTATCTCTTCCATTAGCTTATCGTATTCTTCGGGATCATACTCTAGCCTCTTCGCCTGCGCTTCGAGTTCCGTCTTTTTATCCTCCAGCTCCCTTAGCTCGGATGAAAGTCTGTGAATCTGGGTCGAAATAATCTGAGCGGATCCCATTTTTTCCATGATCCCCTTCTCCCTCTCATACTCCTCCACAAGCCCGCGCAGATCGTTAATCCTCTTCTTCCTCTCGGCTAGCTGGCTTTCAATTTCCACAAGCTCTTCCTCGACTCCGCCGAGACTCTCAAGCTCATTTTCAAGGCGGTTTTTCTCTTTCTTTAACTTCCTAAGCTTATCTAATGATGAAGTGAATAACCCTAAATCTATTTTAGAGAGCTCCCTGATCGCGGATTCCACCTCCTGCACTCTCAGCCGGCATTCATCAACTCTACTCTTGAGCTCGTTGATGGTATTCTCGAGTTCTTCGAGTTCCGTTCTCAAATTGGCTAATATGTTATCTCGATGACTCGCGGTGAGCGGTCGCCTACAAAGCGGACATACCTCTTCCCTGGATTGGAGTTCCTCAATATTTCTCATACATACTTCTCTTCTTCCCTCGTATTCCCCAATTCTCCTCGTGAGTTCTTGGATCCTCTCTCTCAGCTGCGACTCAATTCTACGAAACCTCATCAGGGTTGAAGAAAAAACTTCCACGAATTCTTCCTCATCGACTCCGGTTTCAGAGTACGATTCCACTCTCTTCACGTAGTCGCCTATTAAAGACCCCGAGGATCGAATGCCCTCCTCCACCCCTCTGAGTTTTTCCGATAAGAGCTTTTTCCGGCTCACCTTCTCTAAAAGGGATTCGCGTTTTTTCTCTAGTTCTGCCGTCTCTTCTTCAAGAGATGTGTACTCATCCCTGATTTCGCCGAGTTCTTCCAGCTTTTTCTCCGCCTCGGAGATCAGATCTAAACTCCTGCGTTTATTCTCAAGGTCCTGTTTCTTTAGCGCTATGTCTTGATTTATCCTCGTCAAGAGCTCCTTTATTTGCTCATATCTCCTACGTTTTTCCCCGATTACCCTGATCTTTTTCTGGGCTTCGTCGAGCCTGGATTTTAACTCACCGTGTTTCTGCTTTATGTCTTCGAGTTTTTCCTTAAGTTTGGAGAGTTCTTCTCCATTTGTTTGGAGCTTTTTCTCTATTTCGGAGAGTTTTTTCGCCTCTTCCACATATCTCCTATATCTTTCCTCGATTATCCCGATCGGCGTTTTCAGGTTTTCCCAGATCTTCTCTAAGACGTCTACCCCTAACAGCTTTGATATGATCTCCTTTCTCTCCGAGGGTCGGATCTCGAGGAGCTTAGCTATCTCCCCCTGTCTTACGTAGGCCGCGTTAATGAACGCGTTTCGGGATATGCCTACTATCTTCTCGATTTCGGGCACCGCTGTCCTCTCCCCGGCGTCGATGAATACCGTGGAATTCGAGGTGAGGTCTTTCAGGGTTGCGAGCGCCCTCTTTTTCCTCCACATTCTCCAAGTTATCTCGTATTTCCTTCCGCCGGAGCTAAAAGTTAACTGGATCTGCGCCGATTCCGCCCTTCTGTTAATCAGGTTTTCGTCTCTTCCCCTTCCATGCTCCTTGAATAGGGCGTAAGATATCGCGTCGAGTATGGATGTTTTACCGGCTCCATTCCTACCGATTATCGCGGTTAATCCCTCAGGGAATTCTATGGCCGTGTCACGGTGAGAGATGAAGTTCTTGAGCTTGATCGAGTGTATCTTCACGGCTCTCTCTCCTCCACCTGCCTCACGATTAACTGCTGCACGGCGTCGGGGCCGCCGGAGATAAACGAGTCATAGATCGCTAATGCTAGTTCTATTTCTTCGCTGCGGAATCCCTTAGCGGACATATATTCCCTGATCATGGATTTTATGTCGAGTCTTCGCGGTCTCTCTAACTCTATTTCCTCTTCTTCCTCCAAGATCTCATGTCTATAGTATAATACTTTCTCGGACAATTTTTCCTGAATACGCCTGATAATAATCGATCGATCAATTCTTCTCCCGCGAATCTTGAAATGGACTATCGGTCGCTTCGCTTGGGCAAGGCTCCACTCAACTGCCTCATCGAGTTTTCTCTCCAGTTCACCTGATTGGGTGTCAAAAATTTTCTGAGGTCTAATAGAGGTTAAGTTCACCTTGTGAAGTATGGGCTCGCGGCCTGAGAAATCTATTAGGAAAAATCCCTTTCCATCCTTCTCCCAAGCCCCTATCTCCGATGTTGAAAGTATTTCGATAGAACCAGGATACGCGGCTGGGGAGCCATTTTTTGAGAGTATTTTTCTATCATGTTCATGGCCTAATGCGTAGTAGTTGTATCCGGTGGGGAGAAGTTCGAACCCCCTTTCCGGTCTATAAGCTGGGATGTGTGCAATTAAGATCCTTTTTCCATAATTGTTTTCCGCGGAGATCCTCTTCAACTCCGTCAAGGAGTTCCTCAAGAGGCTTGGAGGAGTCCTGTCTAAACCGATTATGGTTATCTCGCCGCCTTCGGTTTTTGCTTTCTTTAATCCGACGTGCTTTGAAATTCCATTTAAGATCGCGGTTGGTGGGAGATCACTTAACCTCCTCGGAATTTCATGATCCCCAAGCACGTGGAAAATTTCAACGCCTTTTTCTCGGAGGAGTCCTAGTCTTTCCCTCGCTTTCATTAATGCCTTGATAGGAGGTCTGGGCGCGTCGAAGAGATCCCCAGCGATTAGGAGTGCCCTGGCGTGTTCTTTTAAGATCACTTCAACCGTTTCATCAAATGCTTGATAGATGTCCTCTTCTCTTTCACGTAATCCGTATTGAGCATATCCCAAATGGACATCGGCCACGTGCGCGATCAGCGTCATCTCCGCGATCCACCCCCAAACTTCAATTCATAGAGCCTCCTCGCGACCTCCTCTATGTATTCTCTATTCTCCAATCTTTTAAGCAGATCACGTGGAAGTACCTCGATTCCGCGGTGTGCTCCGGCGATCGCCCCAGCCATACAGGCTATTGTATCCCGATCTCCCCCGAGCTTTATCGCGAGTTCTATCGCTTTCACGGGGTCTCTTTCCCTGAGATAGCAGTAGATGGACGTGGGCACGGAGTTAAACGCTTCCACGCTGTTTCCAAGTTCTCTGACGACCCTGCTTAAATCCTCCTGCTCAAGGAGTTCCCGTATCCGCTTTAGCTTCCGTCGATAGATGTCTGTTGAGACAATGGAAACCAATTGTTCAACGAAATCCCCTGCGTCGACTTCTTCATCGACCCGAGTTGTCAGCGCCTTGGCCACGCTCACAGCTTCTAGAAGTGCTCCCTCGATCCCCAACAAGTTATTATGAGTTGGCTTACAGGAAGCTACCACAGCTCTCCTAAGTCCTTCTAGGTCATCGTGGAAAAATAAACCGATCGGCGCAATCCTCATCGCCGCGCCGTTTCCATATGATCCCCCCGGGTAAAATCGTTTATCGAGCTCTAGCGGTCCTTCACCTATCTTAATTAGCTTGAAGATCCTCGGCGGACCCGGGCCGTAACCCCTCCACGGCTCCTTTTCATATGTTTCTACGAATTTCCAGGCGAGTTTTGTCGGGTCGACCTTTCCCCCGTTCTCGATGATGCTTTCGGCCAATGCGATCATCATCGCCGTATCATCCGTGTATCTCAATAGGCCGCTTTTGGCCCGTCTGTGGAAAGATGCTCCTAAGGAGTCTCCGAGTGCAGCTGAGAGCATGGAGCCGATGAACTTGGAAAGTAGCCTGTTAACAGGCATTTTTCAGCCACTAAAAATAGATGCATAATGCCTCTTAAGTTCAACCGATATATTGCGTATTTTCTCTGTCAAAATCTCTCACAAATTCCACGTTATCGTCTAGCTCTTGGCCGATCTCATCTTCCAGCTCTCGGTATTCCTCCCTGAATCTTTTAGAAATTATCCGATAAGCTATGTGATCTTCGCCTAACGCCTCTCTTACCACCTTAACTGCCAGCCTCTTGGTTTCCTCTTCATCGAGGACTCCGAGGCTGCGGATGTATTCCCGGAGTAAAATCGAGAAAATATAGGCGTTTATCTCGGATCTTTTTTTGGAGCTCGTGAAGAGGGCTTCGAGAATTCTCTTATTCATCACTATCGCATTTGATCCAATCTGATGAACCGCTCCTACCTCTTTTGGAAGGTTCATGAGTATTAGCTCTAATCCAGCTCTTCCAAGTCCAAGTATCTCTCGAACTGCTCTTTTAACGACTTGAAAAACTTCGCCGAAGGTCTCGGCTTCCTCGAGTTTTTTCTTGAGTTCAGGTTTGATGATGAGTCACCTCCATTCTGGCTGGATTGTGGTGCCCTGAGATATGGTACGAGGTATTTTAGAATAACCTCTTAAGCGAGGGTTGAAAATATCGTCGTATTCTCAGGGGATTTTTCCGTGTAATCGTTGGAAAGCAGGCGGCTATGGAATTTAACAATATTTTATCTCGTTAAATCGGCTTAAGAGCCTTTGAACGTCTCTCTTCACGGTTTTTGAGTCCTCGCCCTGAATCGCGCGCTTGATGAATTTGGCGATTCTGGCCATTTCCCTCTTACCCATCCCCCTCCGCGTTATTTCCGCGGTTCCGAGCCTTAGGTCGGAGTCTGTTATTATGCCGCATTCTTCGAGTTTTCTCCTGAGCTTCTCCTTCTCATCCCGGTCCTGAAAATCTAAGATTACTTGATGCGATTCCGTGTATCCCCATTCTCTGGCCTTGACGGGTACCCCGGATTCATCGAGGTTTTTGGCCAGTGTCTTGGAATTCTCGACGATTCTCCGCGCATATTGTCTGCCATACCTCGACATTTCCTCGAAAGACACGGCCAACGCCGCTATCTTGTTAAAATGTACGTTGTCGGCTATTTTGTGAAATATGTTTTTCGAGAGTTTTCGATAATACTCCTCCTCATTCGTTAAGACCAGTCCTCCCTGCGGCCCCGGCAACGTCTTATGAGTCGAGGCGAATAAGATGTCGGCTCCCTCCCTCAGGGGATCTTGGAAAACTCCTCCTGCGATTAAACCTAACACGTGTGCGCCATCATAGGCCAAGACTCCACCGTATTCGTGGACTGCATCCGCTAATTCCCTAACCGGATGTGGGAAGAGTATTAGACTTCCACCTAAGACGACGAGCTCTGGTTTTTCAGATCTAATTATCTCAACGGACTTCTCCGTATCGGGCAAAAACTTCTCTTTCGAGGTCGGGAAATATATCATCTCAGCGTCGACGAGGTCGGGAAGTCTATCCGGCGCGTTTCCCGGGTATCCGCCGAAGTCGGGGTGAATGCCCGCTATCTTTCCATGCTTGGCGAAGGTCATGTAGGTGAGAAGGGCGGCAATGTGGCCTGAAAGGGGTTCTAAGAGAACGTACTCAGCTCGGAAAAGCTTCCTCGCCTGCTCCTCCGCATAGCTCCAAAGTTCATCGATATACCTCGCCCCGGAATAGTATTGAGGTCTTAGGGAATATCGCCCGGCGAGATCCGATGCGAGCGCCCTTAAAACTCTAGGGCTCTGAATATTTTCACTAGGTATCATATTCAGCGTCTTCTTCCTATACCTCTCATGCGCCCTCAAGATCTCCAACGCTCTACTCATTTGGTGAATGACGGCGCTAAAACTACTATTTGAATTTTAACCTAAATATTTATTCAAAAAGGCCCCACCGCGCCGCTTTTTTCAGGTAGTATGGAAAAGGTTTTAAGTGATTTTTGGAGAGGTGCTGCGTGGATGCCTTATAGGTTTACCTTTGACCTTAGGTCGCTTCCGAGGGGCTTTTTTCAGGAGCTCGTTAGGGCGGCTTATGACTCCGGGGTGCATCAGAAGATCGGAGTGATCGTCAGGTCTCTGATTAAGAAATTTAGGATCGAGGAGATCACGGGTCTCAACTTGCTAGATGCGGTCGCGCTCTTCGAGGACTTTCTCGAGATCCAAGCGGTGAATATCGCGAATAAAGACAGGTTCCATGAGGTCCGCGGCAAACGGGTTCTCTTCCTCCCTCATTGCGCTAGGAAATATATGGATAATCGATGTAAGGCGATCTTCGACCCGGAGATCCCGACTTATCGCTGTCAACACTGCTCCCCGGATTGCCTCATCAGTCAGGCCACCAAATTAGCCGAGGAAAAGGGCTATGACGTCTACGTCGTGCCTGGGGGGTCCTGCATCCCGAAGATATTATCCATGAATGATTACAAGGCGGTGGTGGGCGTCGCCTGCGGAATGGAGATTAAGCTTGGATATCAAGTATTGAAGAAATTCGGCATTCCGGGTCAAGCGATTCCACTTCTGAAGAACGGCTGCGCGGGGACTTGGTTCGACCTCGAAGAGCTTAAGAGAATACTCTAGCTTTCCCGAAGAAAAAGATTTTTACACTAATTTATTCTCCGCTTTTCGAGGTTATGCCCAGTGTCCTCCTGAAGGTCAGGACTATCTCGAAGAAATTCGGAAAGCGCTACGCCGTCAGGAACGTGAGCTTCGAGGTTTCGAGGGGAGAGGTCTTCGGCCTGCTGGGGCCGAACGGCGCCGGCAAGACCACCCTGCTAAGCGTGATAGCAGGGATAACGGCCCCCGATGAGGGGGCGGTCGAGCTAAACGGCTTAAATCCCTCAAGCTCCGAGGCTAGAAGCATGATAGGATACTCCCCCCAGGAGCCGGTCGTCTATGAAGATCTAACCGGCTTCGAGAACCTGATGTTCTACGCCGGCCTCCATGGTTTAACGGGATCTGAGGCGAGGCGTAGGTGCAGGGAGCTCCTCGAGCTCATGGGCTTATCCAGCTACGCGGATAGGCTCGTGAGAACCTACTCCGGCGGGATGAAGAAGAAGCTTAGCTTCGCCGCGGCCCTGATAGGAAACCCCGAGCTCCTAATCCTAGACGAGCCCACGACGGGGATGGATCCCGGGGCTAGGAGGGATGTCTGGAGGATCGTAGCCGAGAGGGGCGATAGGGCCGTGATCCTGGCAACTCACTACATGGAGGAGGCGGACGCGCTATCGGATAGGGTCGCGATAATGCATGAGG
>CAZAVQ010000028.1:0-8331 GCA_964488635.1 uncultured Nitrososphaeria archaeon | reverse complement strand
TCGTTACCTCATTCTTCGGCTTATCCACCCTAATAACCTTACCACTTATCCCCTGAAGCGGGCCAGAAATTATCTCGACGAAGTCGCCGACCGCGAGCATCTCGACCGCGGGTTTCTCGAGCAGGTGGACCATGAGCTCCTCCTTCTTAACGGGCATTATCGCCCGCGCCTTCACGTGCCGTATCCCCTGGGTTATCAGGGATACGCGTTCCTTGCTCTCAGCCTCGATGAAGACATAGCCCTTAATTCCCGGCAAAACTAGGATCGAGTAGATCCCCTCCTTGGGAGAGGTAACCCTTCCCTCGATTATCCTAGCCACGTTTCGCTCCTGGCCCGCCGTGACCTTCACCATGAAGAACCTCGGTTTTTGAACTGGTTGCTCGGACATCTCCTATCTCCCCTTACATTCCCTGGATGGCGATCGCCAGGAATTTGACGACGAACGTTATGGCGCCTATGGCCCCCAGCCCTATGAGGGTGATCCGGATAGCCATTAAGAATTCATGCTTAGTAGGCTTTCGCGCGAGCTTGATCGTCACTGCTGAGGACTTGAAGAACTCCTTAAGCCCCATTCCCAGGAATGCTCCTCGAATCCACCATATATGTTTAGCTCTGGGCGCGTCCCGCGAAAATTTTTACATGGGAGGCTGCCTGCTTAGTTGGATGAAAACTCGTCGAGCGATGCCGGATCTGGCCTCGATCCTAGACAGCATAGCGTCCCCGACCAGGCTCAAGATGCTCAGGTCCCTAGCCCAAAGAAAACTCGGATACTCCGAACTCGCTAAAGCCATAGGCATGAATCGAGACAAAGATGCGGGAAAGTTCTCTTATCACCTAAAGAAACTGCTGAGCAGCGGGTTGATAGAAGTCGACACATCCATCGGAAAATACACGCTCTCGACCAAAGGTGCATTGGTCCTAAGGTATTTGGAAAGGATCGAGGAAGAGCTGGGAGAACGCTCCCTAATGATCGTGAGGCGGAGTGATCAATTGATCGAGCCGTTTGACAAAAATAAGATCGCTGACGCGCTGATCAAGGAGGCGAAGCTCTCTCCGAGGCTTGCGAGAGAGGTGGCCTCCATCACGGAGAAGAAGCTCTTCGACCTCAAAATAGACTACCTAACGGCTCCGTTGATCAGAGAACTAGTTAACTCGATCCTCCTCGATATGGGTCTTGAAAAGTATCGGCACAGGCTGACGAGGCTTGGAATGCCGCTCTACGACGTGATAAAACTCTTGAAAAAATCATTTGAGCTAAAAGATTGGAAGGTATTCTTCGAAGAATCTTCGGGAGCTGTCGCGAGAGAATATCTTCTCCTGAGCTATCTCCCCCGCGAAGTGGCCGAGCTACACCTCTCCGGCAAGATTGATATATATCCGATAAGCGGCTGGATCTTCGGGCTCTTTTCTAAGAGATTCAACCTAGATGCGGGAGACATATCGAAGATAGCCGCAGAGATACTCGAACAACTATTATTGATAAAGCACGAAGTGAGGATATCCGGCTCAGAGAGCCAAGTTTACAAGCTGCTGGAAATAGTGGGCGAAAGAATTCCCGAGAAACGTGTTATCTCCCTTAATTTCTCGGAGAAGCTCGTGGATCGCGTCACCGCGCTTCCTGAGAAGCTCAGAAGGAGACTTGGATTTCTGATAAACCTTAGAAAAATTGACCTCGCAGACGCGCCCCACATAATGAGGAATCTGAATAAGCTGCAGGCGGCATATGTTTACTCCCTTTCGGAGGATATCGGGTTTAGCGGCTTCCTACTCGACCGCTCGCATATGGAGATCCACTCGATAATAACCTTAAATCTACTAGGAATCGCCTTAGAGAGCCGAGGAGACCTCGACTCGATGCTCTCAAAGGTCTCAGAATATGTAAAAGCCGTGACCCCCATAATCAAAAGAGGTCTCAATTTATCGACGAAGCTCCGCGGCGCCAGTTCGACTTATTCAATAATATCAATTAGCGGATTAATAGAGGCGTCAAAATACCTTGCCAGAAATAAAAGCCAAGTCATGGAGGAAGCCGTTGAAATAGCGTCAAACATCCTCGAGAAGATAAACAGCTCAATAGCTCAAGGCGATGAAAGAATATTGTTAGGCGGGAGATGCCCAAAATCTGCGTCGAGACGCTTCAAACAGATAGACGCTTACAGATACGGGAAGAAGCAATTAGATAACCTCTTAACCGGCGGCTCCGAGTTTTACAGCACGATATCCCTGCCCCCGCTTAACCGGTTACGTGACCTAGATTATTGGATCGATTCCGTGAAAAAATTGGCTGGTCAATTCGACGGCGGATGCACGGTTAACATAAAGGTCCAGAAGTCTATGAAGACCGTGAGGGAGTTATTGTTTAGGGTGAATGAGCTGGAGAAAGTGAATCGGAGAAGTATAGTGGTCTTCGAGTAGGTGGGTGGTTACATATTCTTCGATTTGAGGAGTAGGATGGCCTTGGCTAGATCTCCTCCGGCTTCTATTAGAGCAGATCTTGCTTCATCTTCGCTTACGCCAGCCTGAGCTGCAACTAATGCTATATCCTCCTGGCTCGGCTCATAGGCTTCTTCCGCCTCGGGTTCAGGCTCCCTTTCTTGTAATTCTCCGCCTATTATCTGGTAGATGGACTCTCCCTCGACCCTCATCTCGACCACGCTTGGATTTCTTAAAACCAATTCCTTATCCTGCAGCTTTATTACGACCTCCTCGGCGGTTCCGAGTTCTTTTAGATCGAGTCCAAGATTCCCCAACATACGCGCCTGCATTCTTCTCAACTGCCTCGGGGAAAGTTTCCGCATCGCGTTCACCGAATATATTGGATCTAGGATAGATATTAGGTTTGAACCTGGTCTTCCTTAACTCTTTTTCTGATTTTTACAACGACGCCCCGTTCCAACCCCTTAAACGTGGGCCCAGAGACCACCGCCCTCCCCACGGCCAAGAGTTTTCCTTCCTCGTCTAAGATGAGGACTTCGTCTCCGGGCCTAATCCTCTCATCGTAATGGGCGACGTCTCGGGCTAGGGGGCTCATCCCCTTTCTAACTTTCTCTACAGCTCTTTTCTTCACGATTACTTTAAGCGCCGAACCCCCGGCTATCTCTAATAACCTCCTCGCCCCCGCGAGGGTTAAGGCCAACAGATTGTCGGGATATCTTATCGTCGCCAAGATCTCCCCATCAAGATAAATGTACTTCGGCCTCCTAGTTCTCTTCGATATCTCGACTTTACAATTGTCCGGAAACAGTCTTTCACCGACTCCTCTCCCGAATTGATAGTCGGCTATATCCCTAACGATCCTAAGAAGGAGGTAATTAGCTGAGGATTCTGAAGCTGCCATCCGCGGCGCACCTTCTAATCTTTTCAGCTAAGCGTATTGGGGCCTCAATATCGAGTTTTACGAATCTCTCATCAAAGGTCACCTCATTTACTTTCGAGCATTGATAAATCTCATTCAGCATACTCATGGTCTCGCCGTTATACGGGAGCTTGGTCTCGATTCTTATGAAGCTCTTGAGCATCCTCGACACGGTCTCCTGAAGTGACCGGAGACCCCACCCCATTTTCGCAGAAGTTAAGACACAGGGCATCCCCAAGTCGAGTTCTTCAGCTTTTCTTTCCGCTTCCTCCACCCCTGTGAGGTCGATCTTATTCAACACTAAGACTGTCGGGACATTATGCGCCCCTATATTATACAGTATTTGGAGAGAAGTCTCTATCCGCTCTCTCAGCTTATCTAGGGGTTCCGATATATCTGCGACGAGGAGGATTAGATCTGATAACGCGATCTCCCTAAGCGTGGCGTAGAATGCCTCTATTAGGAGCGTTGGAAGATTTTTTATGAATCCTACGGTATCTGAGATGAAGACGGGTTTCCCATTCATCCTAGTGATCCTCGTCGTCGGAGTGAGGGTCGTGAAAAGCTGTGGACTAACCTTAACCTGTTCCCGAGTCAAGGCGTTAAAGAGAGTTGACTTACCCGCGTTAGTGTACCCAGCTAGGGATATTAGGGGTAATCCGTACTCTTTTCTACTCACCCTGATTAAATCCATGTGCTTCTTGATATGTTCAAGCTTCTTAGTGATTGAAACCATTCTCCTGTGAATTTCATCGTAGTAGACATCAGCCTCATATGCTCCTAGGCCGTGGAACCCAGGCTGCTCGCCTTTTTTCGCCAGCCTTACTTTCTCCTTCGCTCTCGATAGCTCGTATTTCAGCTCAGCGAGCTTTATCTGGAGCTTTGCCTCTATGCTGCTGGCGTGGAGGCTGAAGATCTCTAATATGAGCTGGGTCCTCGTTAGTATCGGCACCTTCAATACTTTGGCTAAATTATATTCTTGTACCGGCTTAAGATCGTTCTCGAAAATCACCTTCTCTATTCCGAGTTCGCGCACGACCTTCTTCAATTCCTCGAGCTTTCCCGGACCAATATTATACCTCGGATGCGGGGGGCGTTCCTGCCTCAGCTGGTAGACCACCTCATATCCAGCGGTTTTACACAGTTCCCTAAGTTCGGCTAGATTATCGTCCTCACCCCGCTGAACCCTATGCACTATCGCCACTTTCACGTCTTGCCTACACGTTCTCTTTCCTTCTTATTTAAAACCTTGATCCCTGATAAAAGAGATGCCTATTTAGGAGATCTTGTTGGGAAACGGGACCCCCAGCTTCTCGGCGACCGCTTTGAGGGATTTAACGGTTTCCAGATCTATGGGGATCCCACGTCGAATTCTAAGCTTGTATTCGCGGTCTTCCAATTCTCCTGGGATTAAGATTTCAGAAAATCCTTCCCTCAGTCTGCAATTCTTAACGATATCTATAAGCCTTAACACATCTTTCTCGAATTCATCTTTATCTCTGAAGATTAGCGGGTCTAAGGCGGCTAAGAGGAAGCCTCCTTGCGTCGATTCGTGGAATGGAACTTCTTTGCTAGTCGGGCCTCCTATAAGGGCGCTTGATAAGATTTCGACTACCAGGGAAATCGCGTATCCCTTATGACCGCCGAAGGGCAATAGCGTTCCTTCCTCCAGAACCGCCTTCGGGTCTCTAGTAGGTCTTCCATCTTTATCTAGTGCTATGTTTGGCTGGAGCTCTTTGCCCTCTTTCAGGGCGATTAAAGCCTTTGCGGAGGCTATGGCGCTTGTGGCCATATCAACTATTATCGGATTACCTCTTGGGGCGGGGATCCCGATGCTTATAGGGTTTGTTCCAAGAATTCTCTCAGAGCCGCCCCATGGAGCCACCATTGCCGCGCAATTCGCGCAAGCAAACCCTAGTAAATTTTCCTCGACGAGTTTTTTGGTATAGTATGCCAGCATTCCGACGTGGCCCAAGTTTTTGACGCCGATTATCGCCATTCCTGACGAATGCGCCTTCGTGATCGCGAGTTCCACGGCTTTCATGGCTATCGGTATCCCGAATCCCCTGTCTCCGTCCATTAATGCGCTGATAGGGGTTTCTTTCAAGATTCTCGGCCGTGGATTTACCTTAACATATCCTTTCTCGATTCCATCTATATAGTCCGGTATTCTCAGCACGCCGTGTGAATCGACGCCCCTGAGACTAGCTGAGACCAAGTGGTCTGCGATGAGCCTCGCGTCATCACGTGGGACGCCGGCTTTGGTGAAGCACTCGATGGCGAACTTTAAGAGATCGATGTGGGAATATCTTTCGTGAGCCACTTTAGCACTCATCGTGAATCATCTTTCTTATTTTCACTATTTAAAAACTCCTTGATTTCCTAGTGAATCAGGTCTGCTTCGGCTCTCTCTTGAGTAGATCTCCGAGGCTTATTCCCGGCTCCTCCCCCGTAGACCGCTTGCTGTGAACATAACCGAGATCTTCAACGGGCTCCAATAGCCTAACTTTCAGAAATCTTTCGAGCCTCCTCGCTAGGGAGATGGGGGGCTTAAATTCACCTGACTCTATCTTCTTTATCACGGTTAATTTTTCGTTGAGCTGCTTTGCAAGATCTTCTTGGGTTAATCCCATTTTTATCCGCGCAGTTCTAACGATTTCCCCGAAATCCTCGACTAGATCCAGATCCTCTCCAGGAAGAGTTCTTCCAGATCTCTTACGCCGATTCATCCCCAGAATCTCTGGGATATCTCGAATATTAAGTCTTAGATAGAGGAGGAGAATATCTCAACACTAGGCTTTCTCGCGGGACCCCCAAGGCCTCCGCGATGATCGGGCATTTCGCGACGAGTATGAAGAACGTATCCGGCTCGTCGAGAAAGAGTTCGAGATTCCCCTGACCCTTGAAGATCACTAAATCGTGTTCTTTGAGCCAGTTCCTCACCTCACTACTCCTCGGATATGGAGCGGATTTCCGCCCGCTTCCAACGGGCTTTATTACAACGTTCGGAAGCTCGGTTAGCCCGGCCTCCTCCACATCATGGACTGTAGCATCGTTCAGCAAGGGCTCCTCTTTTGGGACGAGGGTGATCTTCCTAAACTTATTTCTCCTAAACTCGATCATGGTCTCTATCAAAATTTTATCGAAGACTATTTCCCCGGCGTTGTCTAGGAAATATAGTAATTTCTCCGCATCTTTGACGCGCCTCTCGAATTCACTAAGATCCTTTAATGAAAAATCGAGGTTTTCAGCCTTTGAGAGAACCGAATCTAAATCGACTTCTGAGTAGACGCCGAAATCTATCGAGTTTCCCGCGGCTGCGAGCTTAACCGCCGTTTCCAAGGGATTTTCTGAGCTGGAGATAAGCTCCCTCATCTTCGGATAAAGTTCCGCAGCCCTCCTATTGCTATCCCTTTTGACCTCAAAATAGGGATCCCGGACCCCCGTTACGTTAAAAATGGTTTCTTGGATCACGAACGCCAGCTCGAATGGGGATTCATCCCAGCTGATGTGGGCAAGCTTCTCCGTCATAATCTGAACTACTCGTTTATGCGCCTCCGGGTCGCTTGATGCGCGTCTAGCCATCCTCAGCGCGCTGGAAAGAGTGCATGGGATGCAGTCCGGCCTTATTTTCAACATTTTCCCCTCGATCGCCCCTCCTCCGGAATATTAGTATTCTCGGCGCCTTAGATTAATAAGGAGGAATTGCCGGAAACTCGCTGAGATGGGTGACCCGAAGAAGCCTAGGAAGCAGTACGTGACGCCGAAGCATCCGTGGAAAGCGGATAGGTTAGCGGCGGAGCTTCAACTCTTAGGAGAATACGGTTTGAGAAATAAGAGAGAGCTATGGAGGGCGGAGACCGTTCTAAGGAAGATCAGGGCGCACGCCAGGACGCTTTTCGGCTTAACGGGTGAAAAACGGGTTGCGGAGGAGCGCGCCTTGATACATAAGCTTTACCGGATGGGGCTTATGGATGAGAACGCGACCGCCGACGATGTCCTAAAGCTCACCGTTAGAGACATACTTGAACGAAGGCTCCAGACCGTGGTTTACAGGCTTGGATTGGCGAAAACCATCCATCAGGCCAGGCAATTCATCGTCCACGGCCATGTATATGTAGGTGACAAGAAGGTCCGATCGCCCAGTTACCACGTCATGAGGGGCGAGGAAAAATTAATCCGAGTCGCCTTACCGATAGCAGCCGCCCAGCCGGCGTCAACTGAGTCAAAAGAGGGTGAAGAAGCGGCTTAAGATCTGAGTATGTAAATTAGGTGGGGGAGCTCCGGAATAAATTCTTCTAAGGCCAATTCCACGGCTTGTGGAGATCCTGGAAGACACATAACAGCCTTATCGCTTATGGTCCCCATCACGGCCCTAGACATGAACGCGGCTGTACCTATTTTTTGAAAGCTTATCCACCTGAAGATCTCGCCGAAGCCGTTTAGCTCCTTCTCGAGAAGTGGTTTTACCGCCTCTATCGTCACGTCTCTCTTTGAGACTCCTGTCCCGCCGATGAAGATTATTATATCGAGTTCAGCCTCTTTCAGCAATTCGAGCAGTTTGAGCCTGATCATGTTCACGTCGTCGTTGACGAGATCTCTAACCCTGACTATGTGGCCAGCCTTCTCGATTATCTCCACAGCCCGCTCTTGCGATTCGTCCCGATAAAGTTCTCCCCTAATTTTGGCCGAGTACCTCGAGCTACTTACCGTTATTAGTGCGAACCTCAGGGTCTTTGGACCGTGCTTTCTATGTTCTTCTCTCGGGAGCCTCATCGCTCCTCCTTCCTCTTCTCGATCACCTTTATGTCCGTTATCGCGGTCTCCGGGTATTGGCCTAATTCATCCTTCTCATAGGCTTTAACTACGTCCCAGATGTTGAGGAGGGCTATCGATACCGCTGTCAGGGCTTCCATCTCAACTCCTGTTTTTTCCGTGGCCTTAACCCTCGCAGTAACCTCTATTCCGTCATCCCT
>CAZAVQ010000027.1:0-8963 GCA_964488635.1 uncultured Nitrososphaeria archaeon | reverse complement strand
ATGGAGACCTCGTGGAAGAGACGATCAAGGCTAGAGATGTGAAATGCGTTATCCTCGGAGATATACCCGACATGGGTAAGGCCAGATTCGTTAGGATGAGAGGCTTAGTTAGGGAAGTTGAGGTTGAGGAAGGGGGCGATAAGCGATGGCGGAGAGAAAGCCGATTACGAGGATCGTTAAGGAGCCGAATGCGAGTAGGTGACAGGCAACGGCGAAGTAGAATGATGTTGCTGGAAAAGGCTCCACGAGTTCAGGACCATGAGAACGCCGCCTATAACGGAGATCAACGCTGGAAGCCGTGTCCTCATGGTGCGTCATCTCCTTACGGAATTGAATATATACCTTAAAAAAGAGACGATTGATGTAATTAATTAAGTCAATAAACGAAACGCAGGTTCAAAAATTCCGTGGCCCCGCGTCTTCTTCACGGCAAATGACTAATAACTAGTTGACATAACTATGAACCGAGATAGGAGATGGGAAGTATTGAGCGGATGTTCGATCCGGAGACCGTGGCGCTCGTAGGTGCTACCGAGCGGGAGGGCTCTGTCGGCAGGGATATCATGGAGAATTTGCTGATGGGGAAGGGTGAGCGTGAAATCTTCCCCGTTAACCCAAATCGGAAAACGGTTTTGGGTCTTAAATGCTATCCGAGCATAAAGGACGTCCCTAAACACGTCGACCTAGCAATAGTCGCCGTCCCCGCCAAAATAGTCCCAAAGGTGATCGAGGAATGCGGCGAAGCGGGGGTCGACGGCGTCGTGATAATCTCCGCGGGATTCAGGGAGATCGGGGAAGAGGGGCGAAAGCTCGAGGCGAAGATAGATCAGATCCGGAGAAAATATAATCTAAGGATTCTAGGCCCCAACTGCTTCGGCTTCATCCGACCTCACATAAAGCTAAACGCAACTTTCCTGAGGAGGATGCCGGAGCCCGGGCAAATAGCGTTCATCTCTCAGAGCGGCGCCCTCGGATCGGCCATACTCGACTGGGCGATAGCTTCCCACATAGGGTTTAGCATGTTCATCTCCTTGGGCTCGATGCTCGACATAGACTTCGGCGATCTAATCGACTACTTAGGAGAAGACCCGAATACGAAGAGCATTCTCATCTACATGGAGGGCATAGAGAATATCGAGAGGGCTAGAAAATTCATGAGCGCCGCCAGAGGATTTGCGAGGACGAAGCCCATCATAATTCTCAAGCCGGGGAAGCATGAAGCGGGTGCTAGGGCCGCGAAATCTCATACAGGATCGCTGGTCGGAAGCTTCGAGGTCTATGATGCGGCGTTTAAGAGGATCGGCGCCGTCCGAGTAGACGAGATAGCTGATCTCTTTAACTGCGCCGGGGTCTTGGACTCCAGATATCTTCCAGCCGGCCCGAGGCTCGCCATAATAACGAATGCCGGGGGGCCTGGGGTAATCGCCGCCGACGCCGTTATAGATTACGGAGGGGAGATGGCCAAGCTCTCGGAGAAGACCTTAGAGGCGCTGAACTCGATCCTCCCACCTCACTGGAGTAAGGGAAACCCGATAGACGTCATAGGAGATGCGGATGTCAACAGATATGTCGAGGTGCTGAAGGTCTGCCTAAACGACCCAGACATCGATGGAATAGTCGTGATATATACTCCTCAAGGAGCAGCCGATCCCAAGGAACTAGCCGAAGCGGTCGTCGATATAGCCCTGGAGAAGATCAAGCCCGTATTGGCCGTCTGGATGGGGGGAGGAGAAGCCATCGAAGAGGCTAGGAAGATATTCTTCAGAAACAATATCCCATGCTATGATACCCCAGAAGAAGCCGTAAAGACGTATATGTACATGTACAGGTACAAGCGGAATCTTGAGCTGCTCTACGAGACCCCACATGAGCTCCCAATAGACATCGCACCTCCTAAGAACCACCTAAAGATACTCATCAAGAGGGCGTTAAATGAGAAACGGGAGGTTCTCACGGAAGACGAGGTCGAAAGGTTCCTCAGGGTCTATGGAATCCCGACTCCAAGCGGAGGGCTCGCCAGAAGTGTCGGAGAAGCGATCCTACTGGCCTCGAAGATGGGCTACCCGGTCGTCCTCAAAATAATTTCCCCAGATATTATACATAAAACCGATGTAGACGGAGTGATCCTCGGGATTAACAACGAATCGGAGCTGAGAGAAGCCTTTAACAGGTTGTTAAACAACGTTAAGCAAAGATGCCCGAACGCGAGGATCGAAGGCGTTTATGTCCAGAAAATGGTAACAAAAGCGGATTACGAGCTCATCTTAGGATCTAAGAAAGATCCCATATTTGGGTCGGTGGTTCTCTTCGGAGCCGGAGGAGTGGGCGTCGAGGTCTTCAAGGATTATGCGCTCGGCTTACCGCCCCTGAACCAGGTTCTCGCGAGGAGGATAATGGAGGAGACGAAGATCTACAGGTTGCTCAAATACGGACACAGGAATAAGCCGCCGGTGAATCTCACCAAACTAGAGGAGATATTGACGAGGTTTTCCAACATGATCGTGGATTTTCCCGAGATTAAGGAGATAGACATAAACCCGCTCATAGCTTCAGAAGACGAGCTCTATGCCGTTGACGCCAGGATAATCCTCGACTTAGATGTCGTGGGCAAAAAATCCCCGCCTTATTCCAATCTAGTCATAAAACCATATCCCACGAAGTACATAATGCCCTATAGGCTGAAAGATGGGACTCAGGTATTGTTGAGGCCGATTAGACCCGAGGATGAGCCGCTTGAAGCCGAGCTCATAAGAAATCTCTCCGAAGAGACCAAGAGGTTCAGGTTCTTCCAAGTCATAAAGGACATAACACACGACATGCTCGTGAGGTTTTGTAACATCGACTACGATAGGGAGATGGCAATAATAGCGGAATACACGGACGGCAATGGCAGAAAACGAAATGTCGGCGTCGGGAGATTAATAATGGATCCAACCCGGAGGAGGGGCGAATTCGCCGTAGTCGTCGCCGACGACTTCCAGGGGAAGGGGCTTGGAACAAAGCTCATAGACGCCCTCATTGAGATAGCGGAAGAGAAGGGATTAGAGCTAATTTATGGGGTTGTGATGCCTGAGAACATCAAGATGATAGAGCTATGTAGAAAACTGGGATTTGAGATACGCTACACACCCGAGGAAGTAATAGTTGAGATGAATCTCCAAGGGAAACGGGTATCAGAGTTGCCCGAGGCGGAGATCTTAGCGAGATCTAGGAAGAAGACTTACCTAAAAGCCAGACCGTTGCCGGAAGAGCCTTCTAAGTAAAACCTTTAATTCCAAAAGCGCTTTCTCCTCTCTAGGTGAGGAAACCTAGTGTCTGAGTCTATGGAGGAGAGCGCGTTTTCGAAACTGCCAACTAAACTTCAAGAAACATTCTTCGAGCTCGCGGCAACCGCGGCCTCAAAAATCTCCCAAGTGCTTCGAGAAGAGGAGGCGAAGCTAAGAGATCTGAGAGACATGCTGAGATTTAAGAAGGCGCCGATAAAGGGCTCCGGAAAGCTTCGGGTAGGCGTCGTCGACGGCTCGATCTCACCCCGCCTCAGCGAGAGGCTGGGGCTCAGGATAGGCGTTTACGCCGCGAGCTACATGGTGTTTGACGGTGACGAGATAATTTCGGACGGCGATGACGAGTCGATGGAGGCCGGATACTTGATGTCGCCGCAGACCGGGAGCTCTCTTCACACAAAGAAGATCCTTAGCCTGCTGTGCACGTTATTGGAAAGAGATTTGGCGTTGAGGTGTATGAAGCGTTATGACGTCGACTTGATGTTAATCGACGGCTCATTTTACGGCTTCAGAACTAGATGCAGCGAAGTAAAAGAAAAGAAATTTAAAGACGTTGGGATCCAAGGCGTGGAATTCAGAGGAAAGAGAATCGAAAAGGGGATAGATCTTATCAGGGAAATCTACGATAAGACTTTATCCTTGAAACGCTCCGGAAAAGTGATCGGAGTTATTAAGAGGGTTAGGACAGCGGCGATTGATGGGTGGATATTGTCGAGGAATTGGTCGCTTGAGAAAATCCTAAACAGGAATGATCGGGCGATCCTAAGGGCCTTAATGAAGGTAGGGGAATACTTCGATTATAAAGAGCTACTTGGAAGCGAATGGGGATACCTCCATTTCAGCGCCCTCAAGGGCTGGTTCAATTACGTCAAGAGAATAATACAAGATCTCCCCGAATCCCAGAAATTGGGTAAAGCCCTCGAATACGTCGACGATAAGCTCCGCCTCCAAATAGTAACGGATCTCTGTCCATCGGAGTCCCCTAAGACCTTCAAGGACGAGGTTTTCAAAGAAGTAATTGGGACAAGGAGGATATACGCTAGATTCTCTCCGTATGCCCCGCCCGCCTGCATAGAATTAGGAGATGAAATTGACCTGGGATGGGTTCTATCCTATCTGAGGACGGTAACGAATCCGGCTACCGGTTTACCGTTTCCACTCGATTTAGTTGACGATAACATCTCGATTGATAGGCGGTTGGCGATGGAGTTCGCGGATGAAATCGAGTCCAGGCTTCTCCAAGATCCAGGACTAGACGCAGACAATACTTATGGAGAGTTCGAGTCGATAAATCCTCAGAAGGCGGAGTAGTCCAGCATGAAGATCTGGTGCGATATACTCTCACCCAAGCAGCTCTTCCTCTTCACGAGTATAGGGAGGGTTCTTCGAGAAATCGGGCATAAAGTGTATCTGACCTCGAGGCATTATGTCCAGTTAAATGGGCTCATAGATACCATGTTCAAGGAATGGAGGATACCTAAAATCGGAAGATGGGGTGGCGGGAGTTTAGTTGAAAAGCTGAAAGCGAGTGTGGAACGCACATCCATGCTACTGGACCACGTTATCGAGCTTGATCCAGATCTATGCATTTCAAGCGGCTCACCGGAAGCAGCTAGAATATGTTATGGCCTCGGGATCCCGCACTTCATGATTTCCGACACACCACACTCCCCCGTAAACCCCTTAACCGCCCCCCTCTCAAAGGCGATCCTAACCCCGTGGGTAATCCCGAAGGAGGAATGGTTGAGGGCTGGGGCTAGGGAAGAATTAATCCGATACTACCGGGCATTAGATCCATGTTTCTGGCTTAAAGAATTCAAACCCGATGAGAAAGTGTTAGAGAGGCTAGGTCTTGAGAAGGGCCAATATGTCTTCATGAGAATGCCGGAAAGCAAGGCGGCGTACTTGAAGTCAAACGATGAAAGACTCCTCGAACTAGCGAAGCTCCTCGCCCAAAAATTAGACAATAAAAAATTAGTCATTTCATGCAGGTATCCAGAGCAAATCAAGGCGGCGCGGGAGCTTCTACAATTAAACAACGTGAAGATCATAGGCGAGCTCCTCCCCGGCCCCTCGCTTACATATTATTCGATGCTATTCGTGGGTGGCGGAGGGACCATGACCCAAGAAGCGGCCTTACTAGGAGTGCCAACGATATCCATTTATCCGCAAAGGCTACCCACAGTCCTAGAGTTCTTGGAGAGGAAAGGGTTGGTGATTCGATGTGAGACCGCTGAGGACTTAATGAGGGTTTTTGCGGATCTTTTGGGGAGAATTGGTGAGGTTAAGGAAGAATGGGAGGAGAAAGCAAGAGACCTCTGGAGATCCATGGAGGATCCGATGGAGGTCCTGCTTCAGGTTTTAAGAAACTCACTTTGATCCGCTTCTTATAGCCTCTAGGCAGTCAACCAGTTTACTATACGACTTCTTGAGTTCGTCATAGTATCTGTCGAGTCTCTCGCCCAATTTTTTCTTGGAAAGTCCTCCCGAAAGATAGGGATAAGTGATGTCCCACGCCCTTTCAACAGTTCTCTGGAATTCGCGAGCTGCATTCTCTAAATTCATAAGCTCTTTTGAGATTTCGGGGCTTATTTTCCGAAGCTCCCTCGAGGTTTTCATCAACTTCTCCGCATGTCTTCTAGCGTCGGACCTAAGCTCTAGTAAACTCTTCCTCGAATATCCCCTCTCGAATATCTTTCCGCTGCTGATGAGCTCTGACAGTCCTTGATAGATAGGGGTTAGGAGTTCGCCTTCATCGAGGAGTTTTTGGAGGGGCCCTTTCTCACGTCTAGGCGCGATCTTCAACTCCCTCACGTATATCGCCGTGATTGACCCCGCGATCCCAGCGACTGCTATTACGGCCAGATATGGAAGCACCGCGGACGCCGCGAATGACGTTCTATATTTCACTTTAACCGCGTTGTTATGGACGTTTATTGGGTCAACGTGGCTGAATCGATAGACGATCACGGTCTTATCCGGATACTCTTTGTAGAATTCATCCGGTTCAGGTGTCCATGACTCCGGTTCAACGCCCCTTAAAACCGCCTCGACCTCATAGGTCCATGAAGTGGTATTTAGTGGGAGGAATGGGTTGATCGTCACCTCTCCATCTTTGAAGTCTATTATTGAGGAATTCTCCGGCGCCCTGAATTTGATGGAGAGATAGGCGCTTTGATCGAATTCTAAGGCCTGCCTAAAGGTGATCCTTATTCGCCCGGTTTTTGCGTCGTAACTGCTGGAGATTTTCCCGAGGTGATCCCGTGCCTCGATCTCGTAGCTGTTCTCGGGAAGTTTTAGGGTTATTTCCGAAGCGCTTTCACCTCCGAGATGGTGGATCCTCAAATCTAATTCCATCTTCCTTCCAAACGGTTCCACGATTAACTTCACAGATGTGATATCGATGATTCTAAGGCTTTGGCTGGCGAAGGTCACCGAGATCTCTTCTACCTCTTTTTTCGATAAATCCATCTCCTCAATATTTCCTGAGAGGACGCCCGTGGATACTTGTTTTAGGTATCCGGGTGAGACGCTCGTGGCATTCCCGGGCACCCTCACCTCTATGGAGAACGGCATCTTCTCCTTAATTTGGACTATGGGGTTAAGGGGCATCCTAAGCTCAAAACTTTTCCGTAAAGAATTCCAAGAGATAATTCCGCGGAAAACCGTAACTAGGCGGACTGTCTCCCCGGGATTTGAGTCAATAATTATGGAGAATGTGTCGTTCCCGACTTCCAGCTCCGGCTCCGGGTCATTTGGTGAAGCGTAATTGACCAGGTTTTTAACGAATTTCTTAGGGAACTGTATCACAGTTTTATCCCCGGTACTCGGTACCTCATCGTGAACGTATACGAGGCCGAGGGGGTTCACCTCGATGATTCTCTTGGAGTACGGTGTGGCCGATGCTAGGCTTAAGCCGGATGCCACGAGAACAGTGATCAGCAAGATCGAGAGGAGAATCGGCTTCTTCCTCAAAATCCTTCGCCAAGATTAGCCGAGAGATTCATTATTTAAAATTATTTTATCGCCGGTCGGGGAGAAGCCTATAGGAGGGCGGTAAATTAGGCTGTATTTTGGGGCTGTACGGCTTCAGAGGGTGGTTCCTGTTGTTTAGCCCTTTTTAGGATTTCCTCTTTTATCTCCTCCTTAGTTTTGCCATAAGTCTCTATCCCCAATTCTTTCGCTATCTCTATTAGCTTCTTATCGCTCTCTTCCAGATCTTCCAGCGTCCCCTCTACTAACTCCTGCATCGTCGACGCCGCTCTTTCATATTCCCTCTTCGCCTCGGCGAGCGCTCTGGCTATCTTTGGTATTTTCTCAGGATCCCAAAGGACTAAGAGTATCAGTATTATGGTGATGAAAAGCCACTCAAGCCCGTGGATGGGCATCTCTCAGCTCTCCCAAAATATGGGAGATATGGAATGATTAGAGGTTTTCCCCCTTTAAGAATGAGGGTTAACTTCTCTCCTTCGGAAATTTTTCATCTAAAAATACTTCTCCCTCGGTTCCGAAATTCTTGAGATAAGTTTCCGTTAACTCCAAGATCGCCCTGTGAACTTTTCCGGAATAAAATCTGAGACCCGAAACCCCCCTCTGACGGATCCTCTTATCCACCTCCTCGGCTGAGAAATCGGAGGGGAGCTTTTTCTTAGAGCCTACTATGAAGCTCCACATGGCTTCCAGAGACTTTATGTAAACCGCGTAGATGCAGGAGCGTGGGAAGACGGAGCTCATGGTCTTAAGGACGGACATGGCGAGCTTCGTCTTAAGGAGGAGCGGCGCGGCGTGGGTCACCATTAATCCATCGGCCTTAAGTTTTCTATACGCTAGGCTGTAAAACTCCTTGGTATAGAGTTTAATCGCCAAGCTATCTTCAGCTGGATCGGTTACGTCCATTATTATGACATCGTAGAAATTGTCCGGCTGCTTTGAGAGAAAGCCCCTCCCCTCCTCGATAAAGAGTTTTAGCCGGGGGTCGCTGAATCCCTCTTTCGACCACGGGAGGTATTTCTTGACGATCTCTATTAGCTCTCCATCCAAGTCCACCATATGCACCTCCTTGACACCTGAGTATCTCTCAACTTCTCTGGCGGTAGCTCCTTCTCCTCCTCCGATTATCAGAACCTTCTCGGGATTGGGGTGAGCTATCATCGCCGGGTGGACCAGTGACTCATGGTAGACGTATTCGTCGATCTCGGCCGATTGTAAGAGCCCGTCCAGCAATAGCACTAAGCCGAAGTCATGGGTCCTAACTATGTCGACTTTCTGATATTTTGTTTCCCCAGAATAGATTACGTCCTTAATGCCGTAGATGGAGGCAAGGCTCTCGGTAATCCATTCGAGGATGAACTTCGTCGCGGCGATACGTATATACATTTTAACGCTACCTCGCTTCGAGCATCTCCTCAATTTTCACCAATCCGCGTTTAACCTCGGTTACGTTGACCTTCTCCGGTTTATATGCCTCGACAACGTATTCGTAGGCTTTCCACGGATCCGCGGTCTCCCCGCAGGTGAATATATCGAGGGCCGCGTATCTGTATTCTGGCCAGGTGTGGATGGAGATATGGGATTCGGCCAACGCTATGATCGCTGTGAAACCGCCCCAAGGCTCGAATACCTTGTGAAATTCCCCTAAATAGGTGGCGCCGGAAACTCGAACGGCTTCCCGGAGGATCT
>CAZAVQ010000026.1:0-8976 GCA_964488635.1 uncultured Nitrososphaeria archaeon | reverse complement strand
GAGAGGCGTCGAGCTGGCTAGGGTCGTCGATAGAAGTTTAAGGGAGGGTAAGGCTCTAGATCTTAAGAGGCTTTGTCTAATCGAGGGAGAAAAAGTCTACGTCCTCTTCATAGATATCTACGTCTTAGACTACGACGGAAACTACTTCGACCCCGCCTTAATCTCCGCGCTCGCCGCCCTTGCAACCCTAAAGATGCCGAAATACGAGGTGGCTAACGGCGAAGTCAAGAAAACCGATGAGACTTTCAGGTTGGAGCTGACGTCTTTGCCCTTCACGGTCATGATAGGGATACTTGGGGAGAAGTTCTTAGTAGATCCGCAAATTGAAGAAGAAAAAGTCCTAGACGTCTCGCTGATAATAGGAACCGATGAAAAGGGCAACATAATCTCTATCCAGAAAAACACCCCGGGCCCGATCCCCGTGAACATATTAGACCCGATATTAGACGCTGCCGTTGAAAAAACCGGTGAAATCAGGAGGAAATTCCTCCAAGAGGTCCCGGTTAAGCTCGCTTCCGAGGAAAAAACAGAGTCCGCCGAGGAAAAGTAGAATTTAAATTGAGAGCGATAGACTCTGCAACGGTAATCGGGGGCGTGAAGGATGCAGGTTGGAAGGATTAAGGGGAATCCGGCTAAGAGGTTCATGGCCAGATATGGCTCTACTCTAAGGAAGAGGGTGGCCGAGATAGAGCGAGAGCAACGGGCCTGGCACGTCTGCCCCAACTGCGCACAACCGAAGGTTAGGAGGGTTGCTATTGGTATCTGGAGATGTAGGAAGTGTGGATACACGTTCGCCGGAGGCGCCTGGACGCCGTCTTCAAGGAAGTAACAGCTCCCTAAAGATCTTTTTCAGGTTACCTAAATCAAAAGCTAAGATATTATACGAGGCGATAGCCCCCGAGGCTGCGGATATCCCTTCTCGTAGAGCTGTCGTAAATCTCAGGATCATCGATGAGGGCTTAATTCTGGAGATAGAGGCAAGGGATCTAGTGGCCCTCAGGGCGGCATTAAATTCCTTTCTTAGATTCATTGACGCTTCGCTAAGTGTGATGAACCTCGTCTCCTCTCGAGATCGATGACTTCCCCTCAGCTCAGACATAACGCGATTATGAAATCTCCTCGTAAAATACGGTATATATTGGCCAAGAAGCTGAGGAGAGTTTTTAAATTCCGCTCTGTTTACTGTTTTTGAACATGTCGGCCAATGAGGGAGAAGTACCCCTAAGCGTTAAGCAGCAGTTAGCGAGATATCAGCAGCTACAACAAACCCTAAATGTCATACTCGTCGAGCGGCAAAAACTCGAGGCCGAGCTACTGGAAGTGAAAGATGCTTTGGAGGAACTTCAGAAATCACCTGATGACGCGATGGTCTATAAGGCGGTGGGCCCCATCTTGGTTCAAAGCAGCAAACAAAAACTGATCGAGGAATTAAACGAGAGGAAAGAACTCGCGGAGACTAGGCTGAAGCTTTTGGAAAAACAGGAACAACGCACGAGGGAACAGCTTGAAAATCTGCAAAAAGAGTTAAGAAATATGTTATCGGGACAGGCGCCCACATGAGGAATAAAGAGCTGATAGAATCTCTCGTCAATAAGCTGGAAAAATTGTCTGGAAAAACCGTCGCGATTTTAACGCATTCTGGAGGAGACCCCGACTCTATAGGCGCCTCCTATGTTCTAGGAAACATTCTCAAGTCCCTTTGGAATGTCGAAGCCCTGTTTAAAGTGCCCTCGGATCCTTCGTCTCACTGCAGGGCCTTCATGAAGAGACTCGGCTTCGAGGAGTCAGAAGATATTGAGAGAGTGGATGCGTATCTTGTAGTGGATTGCGGCTCCCCAGAACAGCTTAACGAATATATGAGCGTTCTCGAAAGCGGCCGCGAGGTCGTGGTGATAGATCACCACTCCACGAGCCTGGAGAGCTTCATGGGAAAAGGCGAGGTATTCTGTTCAGAGGATTATCAATCGGTTTGCGAGATAATCTTTGATTTGAGCCGATACTTGGGCTATAAACTAAACCTCAAGGAAGCTGAGGCCTTATTCGCTGGGATCTACTACGACACCGTGAGGCTCTCAGTCGCCGATCAGGAGACCGTGAAAAAGACCTGTTACCTCATTTCCCTAGGTGTGAATCCGAGAGAACTCCTCACAGAATTAGAGATAAAAATGGACATCTCCGAGAGAATCGCGAGGCTGAAATCGGCTATCCGCATGAATATCTACCGCGCCGGCGACTGGCTCATAGTCACAAGTACCCTGGGAAGTTTTCAAAGTTCTTCGGCGAGAAGTCTTCTAGGATTAGGGGCGCATGTCGCCATAGTTGCTGGAGAATCTGAGAATGGTACGGCTGTCGCGTTCCGGGCGGTCAAAGACTTTATAGAGGCAACGGGCGTAAATCTTGGGAGGGATATTGCGGCCAAGATTGGCAAAGAGATGGGTGGACATGGAGGTGGGCATTCATCAGCGGCGAAGGCGTATTGTATGGAAAGGGATGTGGAGAAGGTTTTGTCAAGATGCATAGAGCTGATTGGAGAGAAGCTCGGGGCTCCCTTGGAGAAAATAAAGCCTTGAAACTGATCGAGGTCAAGAATCTCTCATTCAGGTATTCTGGAAGCGGCGACTACGCTCTGAGAAACGTGAACTTATCGATCTCAGAAGGCGAATTCGTCGTCTTAGCGGGTAAAAGCGGATGCGGCAAGACCACGCTCCTCCGATGTCTAAACGGATTAATTCCACATTTCTATGACGGAGACTTCGATGGAACCGTGAAGATAGACGGCAGGGATACCTCTGAAAATCCTCCCCACGTCCTCGCGCAAATCGCCGGAATGGTCTTCCAGAATCCTGATAATCAGCTCTTCGCGCTCACGGTGGAGGCCGATATAGCATTTCCCCTCGAGAACCTCGGGTTGCCTAGGGATTTAATTAAGGAGAGGGTGGAGTGGGCGTTAAAACTTCTGAACATAAGCGACTTAAGGGATCGATCTCCCTTTGAGCTCTCGGGAGGCCAGAAGCAGAAGGTGGCTATAGCTTCCGTAATCGCCATGAAGCCGAAGATCCTGCTCCTCGACGAGCCGACGAGCTCACTCGACCCCCTATCCGCAAAAACCCTCATAGATTCTATACTCGAATTAAACAGGAAGGAACGTCTCACGATCATAATCTCGGAACATAGACTAGAACTTCTTCTCCCCCACGCCGATAAGCTGATCATCATGGATCGCGGAGAAATAATCTGCAGCGGCGAACCCCGGGCAGTACTCGAAAAAGATCTTCTGATATATGGCGTTTCCATGCCAAAGGTTTCGGAGGTCGCGAGATATATCAACGCCTCCGAGCCTTCGCTGTTCAGGGAGATCCCGCTAACCGTGGAGGAATTTATCCGGGGTCTAAAGGAGGTGTCTAAATGATAAGAGTCGAGGACGTTGAGTACGTTTATCCGAATGGATGTAGAGCTCTGGACGGCGTCAGTCTAGAAATAGAGAAAGGGGAAGTCGTGGCCTTGATGGGTGAGAACGGCGCTGGGAAAACCACGCTCTTGAAGCATTTGAATGGGCTCCTAAAGCCGACCAAGGGGAGGGTTCTCGTGGACGGCGTCGATACGAGGAAGGCTACCGTGGCCACCCTCTCTAAGAAGGTAGGCCTAGTCTTCCAAAACGCGGAAGATATGTTCTTCTCGAGCACGATCTGGGAGGAGGTGGCTTTCGCCCTAAGAAACTTCGGATATGATGAAGAAGTGGTGAGAAGGAGGGTGGAATGGGCCCTGAAGTTCATGGAACTCGAGAAATACGCCGAGCAATCACCATTCATCTTAAGCGGAGGTGAGAAGAAGAGACTCGCATTAGCGATAATCCTCGCATGGTCTCCTGATGTGATCGCCCTCGATGAACCGACAACCGGGCAGGATCAACTTCAAAAAGAGAAATTGATGGAGATGATAAAGCTTCTAAACACCCAGGGAAGAACGGTGATAATTTCATCACACGACGTGGAGTTCATAGCCCAGCTGAAGCCGAGGATCATCTTGATGAAGAGGGGGAAGATAATCGCCGATGGAAAGGCTGAGGAAATCTTCTTAAAAGAAGAACTGCTGCGATCATGTAATCTCCTCCCTCCGCAAATAGTATCCTTAACAAAGCAACTGAGCTTCATCGGGATAAAGCCCTCTCTTAGCCATCCTAAGCGCGTCGCCGAGGAAATCTTATCGAGATTTAGAAAACCCGACTCTTGAAACTTTTATTATCCTCGATCCTCCTTTCTGCGAATGACCCCGATATTCTGCGTCATCAGCCTTGGAAGGGCCAGGGGTAAGACGGCGCTCCTAGAGCGGCTTGTAAGAAAACTCACCAACTCCGGGATTAGGGTCGTGACGATAAAGCATTCGACCAAGAGTTTCGACACCGAAGAGAAGGATACGTGGAGGCACTTGGAGTCCGGAGCAGCCGAGGTGGTATATGTTTCTCCAAGAGAGTTGATTACTTTGAGGAGGCTAAAGGCTTCATTGACCGATGCGCTTGAGGCATTCCATCTGGACCCCGACTTAATTCTCGTCGAGGGATTCAAGGATTCCCCCTATCCCAAAATCCTATGCACTAGCAGCCCGAAGGAAATGGTTGATGCGAGCAAATCTATTCGAAACATAGTCGCTGTAACCGGTGAACTAGACCGCGATGAAGCATCCGAGCTAGGAATGAAATTGATGAACGAGGCGGAGATCTATGAAATCTTAAGACTGGCGGTAATAGATTACTGGTTGAAACTTATCCCCGGATTCAACTGCGGTAAATGTCGCTACAAATCCTGTGAAGAACTTGCAAAGGCGATCCGCAATGGGAGGGCGACCATTAGAGAATGTTCCATGAGATCCACTTTGGTGACTAAGGTGAAGCTCGACGGCGCCGAGGTTCCTTTGGGAACTTGGCCACAAAAACTTCTTCGAGAGCTGCTGGTGGCATTTATCAGGTCTCTTAAACTTAAGGGAGTTGATGTGGATAGTATTGAGAGGATAACGGTGGAAATAGATTTGAAGGCCATGGAAGAGAGAAGCGTGGGCTGAAGGGGAGATAGGCTGTGGCGACGATACTTCAGGGACTTCAATTCTATCCGGGGAAAAGTATAGTGCATAGACTGGATCCGAGGGTTAAGTTATTTCTTTCCAGCGCGCTTTTGATAACAACTCTCCTTTATCTCGAGGTGACAATGACGACCCTAGTCATCACGATAGAGGCGGCCCTAGCAATTATCAGCGGAACCATGAAAAGGTGGATTAAAACGGTGTACGGCGCCGTTCCCCTCATCCTCGCAGTCTTCGCCATGAATTACCTAGTCAGGGCCTTCTCTTATGGCGGATTCATCAGCCCAATAGGTCTCTACGAATCATTTGCCGCCGCATATAGGCTGATCGCCCTTCTCGCATCCTTCTCGATCTTCTTTCTGACAACGACTCCCGAGGAACTTGGGATGACGCTCACTAAACTGAAAATACCCTATATGTACACCTTCGCGTTCATCTCCGCGATAAGGTTCACCCCGGTTCTCGCGGAAGAACTCCAGACCATAATGGATGCGCAGCGGGCTAGGGGTCTTGAACTAGATAAGGGTGGGCCCTTGGCGAGGATAAGGGGATATATCCCGATACTGGTCCCGCTTATCGTGAACGTTTTGAGGAGGAGTTATGAGTTGGCCGAGGCCATGGAGGTTAAGTGCTTCGGCGCCAGCAAGAAGAGGACTTTCCTCAAAGAATTGAAGATGTCTTATAAGGACTTCGCCGCCTTGGCCATGATAGCCCTCTTCCTCGGCTCCGCGATATATCTGAGATTCTTTTATCCATTAACAATTCCATAGCTTAAAATCCAGGCTAGAGGGATCTTCTTTTCGAGATGCATCTGAGACTTAAACCCGGCGTGATCGTGGTGGATAGGAGAGAGGAGAGATCTGGAGTTCCCGGACTGTTGCGGGAACTTGGAGTAAGCGTGAGATACGAGGTGCTCGAGGTAGGTGATTACCTCTTACCCGGAGACGTTTTGGTCGAAAGGAAGTCGGCGAGGGATTTCATTTCGTCCCTCTTAGATGGACGTCTATTCGACCAATCCTCCAATCTAATATCTTCCTCCAATAATCCAACCATCATCGTTGAAGGCGACCTGGGGAAGGCCGTAAAACACTTCGAGAACCCGATGGCCATTTGGGGCGCTTTAGCCAGCCTAGGATACGACTTCAAGATAACTCTCTTCTACACATCGGATATAGAAGGGACGGCGGCCCTCCTCGCCGCCATCTCCAAACGGAAAATCGAGGGAAAGGAGGAAATTTATCTAAAGCCGAAAAGGAAGGGTGGGGGATTAGAAGATTTACAGTTAAGCATTGTGGCATCGCTCCCCGGGATCGGACCGGCCAGGGCTAAGAAACTCTTGGAAGGATTCAGGACTATAAAGGCGATATTCAACGCCAACCTGGCTCAGCTCTCTAGGATCGGAGACCTCCCATATGAAATAAGCGTCAAGATCTATGACTTGATAAATTCGGAATATCCGGTTGGTAAATCAGAACCGCAATCGAAGATAGATTATTTTGATGAGGGGCACGAGTGAACGAATTAATCCTTTAATAGAGTGTCTTAGCCCCCTTTTACTGGTGTCGCCTTGATCGGGGAACTAACCTCAATCATGACTACATCTAGCCTGATCCTAATAACATTGGGGTTGGCGGTCACCTTCCTCGGGAGAAAACTTGTGAAGACTTTATTCTTCATAATAGGCGGCCTCATCGGGGCACTACTGACCCTACGTTTCGCCTCCCTATTAGTTGGGGAACCGTTCATTTACCTCATAGCGTTGGCGGCTTTCATCGTGGCGGGATTCCTTTTCTATAAATTGCTTCCAGTAGGCGCGGGGTTGATCGCCGGCTTCGTGACCTTTTTCATGCTGAAGCCTGTTCTCGGAGACCTAATATTGGCTTTTATCTTCGCTTTGATAGCTCTCGTCGTAGTAGTAATACTCTTCAACAAATTATTGACCATAGGAACGGCGTTCTTCGGATCACTTGTATTCGTAGCGGGATTGAGTCAGCTCGCGCCCTTAAGCAGCTTCGTTCAGCTAGCCCTAGTCGCAATCTTCACCGTTCTAGGATGTATAGTTCAGTTTAAGACCTAGACCTCGTTAGCCGATACGCTAGCTCCGCTGCCTCGGCGGGTTCTTCGACGAAATATGCCTTAGTTATCCTCCTGTGATCCAGGTAGCCGTCTTCCCAGAATTCCGCGAGTTTATCGGATGGATAACCCGTGTTGGTTAACACTATTAAGGGCTTTTGATATAGATAGGCTAAAAACGCCTCAATCACCGTTCCGGCGCCGCCTCCCAAGATTACCATGGCGTGGCAGCTTCTCGCAATCTGTATGCTTCTGGCTTGATATGTGATGCCCGTGAAGATCCTAATAGTGTTATATGGACTATATCTGGGATGATGTTCACCGACCTCTTCATCTTCAAGCGGTATTATTCCTATAGTCATTCCACCGCGCTTAACAAATTCTTCACAGGCTATTTTCATCAGCCCTCCATCTCCACCTGTTAGCAATAGCACGTCATCTCTATACCTCGCCAATGTTTTGGCGAACTCCCTCGTTTTTTCGACCGCTTTTGGTAGGGGATTGGGATCGCTTGAGGCGCCGATCGCGATTATGCTTCTACTTTTCATGCCGTAGATGGAGGAGAATTTTTAGAAATATCTATCTCATCCTCATAAAAATTGTTTTGGAGGCGGTCTCCTTAAGGAGACTCCACCTTGATCTCCCACTCCGTCTTTACTCCTGCTTTCTCGAACAGTAGTCCGACGGGACATATATCGAGGGTCAATTTCAGGGTCTTCTCCACCTCGCTTTTATCAGCCTTCGTCCAGATGCTCAGGGTTCCTTTACATCTCTCGATAGTCTTGGCGCCTTTCTCCGCTTCTATCTCCACCACTAAGTCGCTATACTCTAACTTCCGCTTCTCCGCCACCATCTTGAAGATAGTTGTCACGCATCCCGCTAACCCCATTACCGCGAGTTCAAGCGCAGTGGCGCCGGTATCTTCCCCCTTATTCTCGGGTGGTAGATCAACTACGACGCTGTGTCCTCGGCAATTGTCGACGACACTCCTATATCCGCAAACCCAGATTGATCGAGCTTTCATAATGCCTCTTTCATGATAACGAATGTGTAATTTTTATATCTATCTACTCCGAATTATCGGCGCTTCACAGGCTCAAATCTTGCATGAGAATATGAAGGGAGTAAAGCTTAGGCTGAGGAAGGGAGTGGAAGAGTTAGATGAAGAGATAAGGAGAATTAGAGAACAATATTTACGTGGAGATCTGAGTTTACCGGAATACTTGGATCGGAGGGTCGCGCTGGAAGCTGAGAAGGTGAGGAGGGTTTTGGATAATCTGAGGGCTCTTCATAGACGTGGTTGAGTTCATTCTCCGAAAAGCGGCACTTTTCCGAGGTAGTTCATCAAGATCTTCATGAGATCCATTCCCCTAATCCTACAGATGCCTCCCTTCGCGCAAGATATCTCATCGAATTTCTCGACCCCATCTCCCCTCACGTCTGGCCCCGCTATGGCCAGGGGCACGGGATCCCCCCTATGTTCTCCGACCTCACATGGAGTCGTGTGGTCCCCGGTTAACGCGATGTAATATCCCTTGTCGAAGACCTCGTCCACGAGCGGTGTCAGTTCCCTTGAGATCCACTCGATTACCTCAACCTTTCGCTGCGGGTTCTTGTCGTGGCTAACCGAGTCCGTTGCCTTGATGTGTAGAAATACTAGGTCATATTCGGTCAAGGCTTTTATCGCCGCCTCCACCTTTCCCTTCAGGTTCGTGTTCACGGTTCCAGTCGCCCCTAGAACTTGGATTACGTCGAATCCAACGGCTTTCGCAACTCCCTTGTAGAGACCTCCACCCGCTATCGCCGCCGCCTTTATCCCCCAGATCTTCG
>CAZAVQ010000025.1:0-8989 GCA_964488635.1 uncultured Nitrososphaeria archaeon | reverse complement strand
TCAAACACCTTGATCTCGACCACGAGAAGAGAGGAAGATGAGGTGCAGATCCTATCCGGAATCTTCAGAGGATACACGACGGGTGCACCGATCTGCGCCCTAGTCTGGAACAAGGATGTGAGAAGCGAAGACTATGAAGTGATCAAGGATAAACCGAGGCCCAGCCACGCCGACTACTATGCCCGCGTAAAATACGGCGGGTTCAACGACTACCGGGGAGGGGGCAGGTTCTCGGGGAGGATTACGGCGGGATTCGTGATCGCGGGTGCCATAGCGAAAAGGCTGCTCCTAGAAACCCTCGGAATAGAGGTCATAGCATACGCTGTTGAGATAGGTGGAATTCGGGCAGGCGGATTCACTTTAGAGGAAGCTAGAGAGACCAGGTATCTCAACGAGGTGAGGGCGCCGACTAAAGAGGCGGCGGAGGAGATGAGGCGTAAGATAATCGAGGCCAGGGAGCGCGGGGACAGCGTCGGCGGAATAGTCGAATGTGTCGCAACAAATCTGCCTATAGGATTGGGAGAACCGGTCTTTGACACACTTGACGGGGAACTCGCCAAAGCGTTGATGGCGATCCCCGGGGCACGCGGGGTCGAGTTCGGAGCAGGATTCAAGGCGGCGGCGATGACCGGGTCGCAGCATAATGATCCACTAGTCCTCAGAGGCGGCGTTATAGTATCAGAGAAGAACGACGCTGGAGGAATAGTCGGCGGACTATCGACAGGCATGCCGCTCGTGGTGCGCGTCGCGTTTAAGCCCCCGAGCTCGATATCCGTGAAGCAGAGGACCGTTGACCTGAGATCTAGGAGAGAAGTCGAGTTCACGGTTCCAGGGAGACATGACCCCTGCATAGTCCCTAGGGCGGTTCCGGTAGTCGAGGCCATGGTAGCCATAACCCTCGCTGACCACGCCATTAGGGCGGGGCTCATACCTCCAGTCCTCAAATCCAAAGATATCAGATCAGAGGATCCGCGGCAAGACCTCTAGCGCCTTCTCCACATCCGACCACGCTTCGGGATCATTCTCCGCCAATTTTTCAATACATTCGATCAGCTTTCTCCGAGCCTGATCACCGTAGACATTTAGTTCCTGAATCTCCCTGATGACCCTCATGTTTCCACGTAGCATTCTGAAGGTGGATAAGGTGCGCCTGAGAGAACGGGTTCCATACTTCGCGATTAAATCCGGGTCAAGTGATTTCCATAGTGTCAACGCCAGCGAGAGGTATGCCATGTGATGTGCAACTTGTATCGCGGACATGATCTTATCGTGTTCTTCTGGAGACGAAGCCGCCACCTTTAATCCTACAGATTCAAAAACCTCTATGATGGAGTTCAGGAACTTCTCCCCTCGAATCGGAATCACGACGAGGGAGTATCCCCGAAATTTCCTCGCCTTCGGCCCGAAGAGAGGATGCAAGCTTATGTATTCAATTTCCTTCGGAATCTTTTCCTCAACTTTCTCCACAACCCCCACCTTAACCGACGATATATCCATGAGCAGGGATCCCGGCCTCATTTTCCCAGAGACCTTCTCGGCCGCTTCGGGTAGATGTTGCGGAGGAGCCGTGAGGAGCACGGCGTCAAAATCCGCGGCCTGATCCATCAAGGCCCATTTTATTCCAAGCTTCGACGATAACCTCCTCGCTTTTTCCGGAGAGCGCGAGGAAAGCGCGATCCTGGGAATTCTTTTCTTCAGCATCTTGGCGAAGAGCCTAGCCATCCCGCCGGTCCCCACAATCATGAGGCTATCTATCCGAGTCACGATTGAATCACCTAATCCCCGCTCCGAGACACTGAACTATTCGATGCCGCTTCCGCGATCTCTCCATAGCATCCTAGGACCTTCAAGAAGAGCGCTTTCCCCTCGAGCTCTTTCAAAGCTTCCCTGCATCGATCATCTTTCTCATAATCTCCCTCGAAGTCCACGTGGAAAATATATTCCCAAGGCTTTCCCTTGACAGGCCTCGACTCTATTCTGGTGAGGTTTATCTTCCGGGAAGCGAAGACCGCCAACGCGTCGTAAAGCGATCCGGGGATATGTGGAAGCCTGAAGATTATCGAGGTCTTACATCCAGTCGCCCCCTCGATCTTCTCCCTACCGAGTATCAGAAAACGCGTAAAATTACCCCGCGCATCCTGGATCTCACTAGCCAACACCTCGCCCCCATAGAGAGACGCGGCGGTCTTCGAGCCGATCGCAGCCGCCCCCTCGAGTTCCAAGGCCTTTCTAACGGCCTCAGCCGTGCTCGAGCAGGTCTTAATCTCTACGCCGCCGAGGACTCTGCTCAGGAATTCTCTGCATTGGCCTAGTGCGTGGGGGTGGCTGAGGACCAGTTTTATGTCTTGGAGTTTTAGACCGGGTCTCGCGATTAGGTTCATGCTTATCTTTATCTTGATCTCCCCGCATATCCTTAGAGACGTATCCACGAGTAGATCCAGGGTTTCTCCAACCCCTCCCTCCAACGAGTTTTCCACCGGGACTAAACCGTATTCGACATCACCGCACTCCGCCGCCCTGAAGATGTCGCGTATGCTGGGCATCGGGTGGAACTCCGCTCCCTGCGATAGGAAGGCTTTGACGGCGGCTTCCTCGCTGAATGATCCCCGTGGGCCGAGGAACGCGACCCTGATGCTCATCTGCGCCTTCCTGCACATCCCGATTATCGCCCTCAGCGCCACTTCCATCAACTCAGCATCCAGCCCTAATTGCTCGGCGAGCCGCTTACCGCGTTCTAGCACCTCTAGTTCCCGCTTATAGTCCGCGATTGGAAGTCCCTTCTCTTTTTTCAGCTCACCGACCTTCTTCGCGAGGTCGACTCTCTTCGAGATGAGCTCGAGTAAATCGCGGTCTATGGCGTTTATCTTCTCTCTCAGCTCTTTTATCGACTCGGTCATTTTGTATTTGAGGTGTTTTGATGGGATTTATCAGTTTCCAGAGGTCTCAGCGGTCTTCTTGATGTTTATCTTCCCGCCTATCACGTTATTATTTGGGATCAACGCGAGTTCCCCTCCATCTTTCTCGATCACCGTGAAGAAAGTCGTCACATCCTTGACGACGCCCTCCTCGCCCGCCACCACTACGCGGTCACCGATCTTAAACGGCCTAATCATCAAGAGGAATAAACCCGCGATCACCTGCCCTAAGACCTTCTGGGTTGCGAACCCCACGACCATCCCGACGAAACCGCCGAGCGCGACTCCAGCGGCTCCTCCGGCAGATCCCCCGGCTATCATCGCGACGAGTGCGCCGACTCCAATTATTTTCGTGGCGTTTCTCATCACTTGGGCGGTTGAATGCGGATATCTCAGCCTCAGGTTCCAGTAGATTAGGTTAGAGAATGCGACGATGATGAAGTATCCGAAGACTATCGTGATCCCGCTGTTTATGTATCCGAGATAATCTTGATAAGTCTTCACAAGCTCGGCGCTTATTTCGAGGAGGAATCCCGGGACATAGATGTTGAGAAGAGCCGAGGCGGCGACGTATCCCGCTATCCAAAGGATCAGCTTCAGGAGGTTTCTGCCGGATTTGGAAACCGATTCGGGTAACTCGTTTGGATTAAACATATGGATCCTCCACTTAGCGGTCTTCAGATGCGCCTGGTGGTAATAAGTTTAACAGTCGTGGGGTTAGGCGAGGGCGAGCTTTGAGGCTTCGGATGATATGCGGCTTTCCAGCTCGAGGTATAGCGGCTTGTATTCAGCCACGGCCTTCTCCAAAGCCTCTTCATAGGTGAGCTCCCCCGCCTCTATTTTATTCATCAATTCCTCAACCCTCCTCCTCGTCTCCGGGGTCACGAGCTTCGGGTCGATAGACTCCAACACCTCTATGAGCTTCATCCCGAGGGACGTCGGCTTGAAGGCCCTCTTCTCCTTGACGACGTATTTCCTGTCCGCGATCAACTTCGGGAAAGACGCCCTCGTGGCATCGGTTCCTATCCCATTCTGTTCCATCAATTTGAGAAGCTCCGATTCGGTCAGCCTATTCGGAGGCTTGGTCCTCCCCTCGTGAAGCCTAACCGCGACGACTACCAGCGACTCATTCTCCCTGAGTTCTGGAATCGGGTTATCAGCAGGCTTGAAGTAACCATAAACCTCATAGAACCCGTCGACGAGGGTTTCCGCCCCAGAACTCTTCAACCTTATTCCAGCGAGATCTATTTCCGCCGACCTCTCCCTCCTCACGGCATTCGGATAAAATGCATTCGCCAGAAATCTCCTCGCAACGTAGTTCCACACCTTCGCGGCGGGTCCCGATCCACTATACGGCGTTATCGGGTATATCGGCGTATGCGCTCCGTCGTCGAGCTTACCCTGTCTCGGGGATGGAAGAACGTCTGGCATCTTTATCCCGAGACCTTTGCAAGCAGCCTTTAGTGGGGTCTTGAAGTCGAAGTCGGGTTTGTATCTGTTCGTGTCGGTTCTCGGATAAGATATGTACCCGTTTGCATAGAGGTTCTCAGCAGTCTGGAGAATCTTGGCCGCCGAGAGACCCGTCAATCTCACCAAGTCTCTGAGCAGATCATCAGTCCTAATCGGCGTAGGCCTCGAGACCTCTTGAAGCTTTTCACTAAATCTGGTAACAGTCCCCTTATCCGTCGAAGAGGCTTTTTGAAGAGCTTTCTCCGCCTCTGATCTCTCCCAGAATCGGTCACTCTCAGCCTCGAATTCCTCCCCACTCGGCGTCCGAAATGTCGCCCTTAGAGTCCAGAAAGGCTTCGACTTAAAGCGGATTCTATCCCTCTCTCTTTGTACCACGAACCAGAGGGTCGGGGCCTGGCAGGTTCCCCAGCTGATCAACTTTATCCCGCGTTTCACCTTTCTCGCCGAGAGCGTTAGGAGCCTTGTGAAGGCGGCTCCGGTTATGAGGTCGAACCTCTGTCTGAACAGCGCCTTCATTACCCAATTCCACTTCAAGTCATCTTCGAGTGAGCGCCATGCCTTTCTAAGTTCTCTGAGATCCGTGCTGTTGAACCTCATCCGCTTATAGGGGGCATTTCCCTTTACTTGTTTCCAGATCTTGAGTATCTCCGCTCCGATCAATTCTCCTTCCGAGTCGTTGTCCGTGGCTATGACCAGGATGTCCGCTTTCTTGAAGACCTTCCTCAGCTCTTGGAGCGCCCTAAAGTCCCTTACCTCATCCCTGAATTTTTTCACATCGAATAATTTGGATGGCGAGCATTCCCTCCACCCATGCCCACTTGGAAACTCGGAGTCCATTATGTGTCCCCTGACGGATGTCACCAAGATGCCCTCATCCTTCAACGCGGTCCTTATCCTCCTCGCGACACTCGGCTTCTCCGCGACCACAACGAATTTCACGGCGGCCATTCTCTCACGCTTTTCTCATAGGGTGAACCTCGATTATCCATCGTGGAGGCGGGGAACTGTCATTTATTGATTTTCCTTTAAGACCGCGGCTATTAGCGTGGAGATCATTAGGAATAGGATAGCCGACATTTCGAAAAAGAATGGAATTCCGAACCTCTCGATCATGAATCCTCCGATCACGGGGTATATTATCCTAGACGCACCCGTTAAGATGCTCCAAGAGGAGAGAACTGCCCCCAACTCTTCCTTGGTAGTTATCTCCGTGAAGAAGGCGATCACAACCGGGCCCCAAGTAGAAACTACTAGACCCATTAGTGCCCCGAAGATCATTATCGAGATCGGCGACCGTATCAGCGCATAGCATAAGAGCGTGACACACCCTATTAGCTCGGAGACTATCATGAATACCCTCCTAGATCGAATCTTATCCGATAGAGCCCCGAAGATGAAGTTCGTCGGTATGGCGATGACCATGCTTAGGGTTCTGGCAAGACCGATATCCGATTCAACTGCCCCGAGATATGATGGCGCCAGAACGTAGGCGAATCCGAAGACTCCTCCCCAGACAAAGGCGTCGAGGGCGCAGACTAGGAGAAGCATCTTAACGGGCTTCCTACTTGGAATTAGAAGTTTGAGGGAGAAGTTTTCTTGAAAAAGTCTCATCTTCCGCAGGGGGGCTAGGAGAAAAGCGGAGGCCACGGCTAAGATTATGCCCGAGATTATGGAGTAGAGATAGCTACCCGTTAATAGGAACAACGTTAAACCTAGGTTTATTCCGATCAGTATCCCGAGCTGAGCAGATGAGAATATCGCCGCCGTGAAGGCGCCCCTCCAATTCTTCGGGATCTCCATCCCAGCCGCCAGCCCCCTCCCCATCATCGAGACCGCGAAAGCGAATCTCTGAAACAGCGTTGAGAACATTATCGAGTAGTATGTGTATCCGGATAACAGGACCGCCGACGCAGCCGCTGAGAAAGAGGCGCCGATGAGTATGATTGATCCGACGCTATTAGTGGCCATGGCTAGGCACCTCGCCCCCAAGGAGAGGAGGTTTCCGAGTCCGAGGAAGCCCCCATACGAGGCGCTATCCACTCCCGCGATCTTCACCATGAAGGGCCAGAGGGCGGCGAAAGAGGTCAGGCTAGCATATAGAGTCAGGAGACCTAGGGCGAGGGTTAGATGACCTCTAAATCCAGATCGCTCAGACAACCCAAAGAATCAGCAAAAACGCCACTATTTAATTCACTTCGAATAAACACCGCCTCCAGAAGGCCATTCTAGATTAAGCTTCTCCCACAGGCGGGGCAGAACAAGTCTGTGACAGGCTTCGTTGAGCCGCAGAACCTGCACCTCGGGACGAGGGCCTTCACCAACTTTAACCGGAGGGCGATCTTCCTCCTAGCTTTCTCGTATTCCGGGCTTCGATAAAATTCCGTCAGCAATTTTATCCTATTTGCGAGGGTGGGATGGGTGCTGAAGACCTCCGATAAAGCCGACGTCATTCCCTCTCGGCGCAAGTCCCCCACCTCATCTTTCCCGCTTAAGCTTAGATGTAGTTTGGTAAACATGGACTCCACCACGTCGAGGTCCCCGGCCACTAACAGGCTCGCCCTATCCGCCGATACCTCAGATTCTCTATGCCAAGAAAGTAGAATCAACCTGAAGATGGGTGAAAGCGCTTCTAATCCCGCTCCAACCATACTCGAGGACAGCTCCACCCCACGCATTAGCATCTCAGCGAGGGTGTGGTAGACTATGTGTTCGCATCGAATATGTCCGAGTTCATGAGCTAATACTGCCTTGACCTCCTCGATGGTTAATGACCTTAATAAACCGGATGTTAAGACGAGGAACTGAACGTCATCCGAACCGAATGTAAACGCGTTGATTCTTTCATCCGGAATTATGTATGTTATTGGAAGGGATTTTAATCCGAGGATTATGCCGCATTCCCTTATCATAGAACCTGTATTCGATGAGAAATCGACTTTAGAGGCGTTCCTGGAGAGCCAAGATGATAGGTTTTGAATATATTTCTTGGTGACGAACTCTTTGATGATCGGGGCCAGGAACCTGAATTGCCTCAATGATTCCAATCCCTCGCGGTCAGGCGGATACATGAAATCCTCTGGAGCTAGATCATATGGCGTAATCGGTATCAATCTGTGACCGCATTTGAAGCAGAAGATCCTTTCCTGCTTCATATAGGCTCCGCATTTTGGACATGGGATCTCCAAGGATTCCGCCGACATCTCTGACGCATCAGCCCCGCGCGGGTTTATTCATTCAAAGTATTTAATTTGGTCTTCGCTCGGGGTTACGATTGAAAAAGAGGGGTGCCCGGGTTGGCTTCACCGATACTCGACCTCGTGGGTAGAACGCCCATCGTTAAATTGAGTAGGATCGTTGAAGAAGGAATGGCGGAGATCTATGTAAAACTCGAGTATCTTAACCCTACCGGAAGCCATAAGGATAGAATTGCTATATACATGATCCGAGACGCGGAATCCAAGGGGTTAATTAAACCCGGAGATGTCGTCGTGGAGTCGTCGAGCGGGAACACGGCGATCTCCGTCGCTTGGGCGGCCTCACTTCTGGGATATGGGGCTAAGATATTCGTCGAAGAAGGAACCTCGCCGATGAAGTTGAAGCTGATAAGATCTCTGGGAGCGGATTTAATCGAGATCCCTGTGAAGCCTCTAAACCATCCGGAGAACTACGTGACTGCCGCGGAAAGATATGCCGAGGAGCATGGGTACTTTTATCTAAACCAATACGCCAACGAGGCGAATATCTGGGCGCATTATGAGACCACCGGCCCCGAGATATACGAGCAGTTGAATGGAGGCATCGACGCATTCGTCATGGGTATAGGGACGGGTGGCACGATCGCCGGAGTTGGGAGATTTCTTAGGGAGAAATTGGGTGAAAAGGTCAAGATAGTTGGAGTCGTTCCCAGGAACTCGCCCATAGTCGGGGGAATGGAGTCCGATAGAATTGAGGGATTGGCGATAGACATAGTTCCAGAGATATGGAAGCGGAACAGGGAGCTGGTAGATGAAGTCATAGAGGTAAGTTATCAAGATGCCCTAGAAACCATGAAGAGGCTGATCAAACACGAGGGGATAATTGGAGGATTATCGGCGGGGGCGAACGTATATGCCGCATTGAGGGTGGCTGAAAAACTCCGTGGAGGCGTGGTGGTCACCATAATCCCAGACAGCGTTCTGAGATACCCGCACCTCCTCTAGAAGGATGTAATCTCCCGCCATTAATCTCAATACATATCTTGAACGCGCCTTACCTCTTCGGCTTCTTAACCTTTCCAACTATGAGGAGGTTTAATGGGACTCCGTTTACCAACTCGACCTTATACCTCACGCCTGGGAGGTCGCCCATGGATCTCCCGAGGGTTCCACCTATTCCGCAGACGATCACCTCGTCGTGCTCGTCTATCACGTTCAGGGCGCCGTCTCCTGGGACAAACGCCGTCACGACCTTCCCGTTCTTAATCAACTGGACCCTCACCGCCTTCCTTACCGCGGAGTTGGGCTGCCTAGACTCGATTCCAACCTTCTGGATGACTATTCCCCTGGCCATCGGCGCGCCTTCAAGCGGGTCAACTCTTTCCTTCAGCCTGAGCATCCTAACTCGAT
>CAZAVQ010000024.1:0-9419 GCA_964488635.1 uncultured Nitrososphaeria archaeon | reverse complement strand
GGGAAGAATCGTGAGATGTTTATCATGTCTGGTTTTACGTCCTCGACGAGCTTCACGGTTTCCTCGAAGTCGACTTCATCCTCCGTCGGGTATCCCACGATTATGTCCGTTGAAAGAGTTAAGCCGGGGATCTCGGACCTCATGAACTCCACTATCTTCCTAAAGATCCGGACATCGTATCCCCTCCGCATATCCCTGAGAACCTTATTCGATCCTGATTGAACCGGGATGTGGAGGAACTTGAATACCTTGGGCATCCGATATGCCTCCGCGAGGTCTCGGATGATCGGATAGATGTAGAGCGGGTTCATCATTCCAACCCTTAGGAAGAACAATCCGTCGACCCCGGCAATCCTCTTCACTAGTTCGGCGACCCTACTCTTACCCGATTCGATTCCATAACTCCCCATATCCTGACTCGTCAGCCAGATCTCCTTTACCCCCTCTCCTAGACGCCCCCTCACCTCACGCTCTATGAGATCTATTGGATAGCTCCTGAACGATCCACGGGTCCTAGCGACGATGCAGAAGCTGCAGAGGCCCCATGAGCACCCCTCGGAGGTCGGGATGATCGCGATCAACGGGTTCTTTCTCACCCGGGGCAGGCATAGCTTTACTTCCTCCTGCTCATCCCAGAGACTCTTTCCCAGCTCGACTGATTCCCTTATCTTACTTATGGCCCTCGGATGGAGCATGACCGCCCCAGGCGCGACCCTCTTCACCTTCTCAGGCTCACCCGGAACAATACAGCCCGCGACTATCAACCGCTTACCATACTCCGCCAGCTTCGAAATCCTATACAGCATCCTGTCGCTGGTCGGCTTCTTGACAACACAGGTGAAGATTATGATCGCATCGGCGTCCCGTGGATCCGAGACGAATTCATGGCCCGCCTCTCTGAGGAGACCGAGGGCTATCTCCGAGTCCGCGACGTTGGCGGCACAACCATATGTCTCTACGTAGATCTTCACGACGCCCAATAAGGTGGAGAAATATAACGTAAATTAAAACTATCCTGTGAGTAAGGGATTCCGGGTGGAGGCGAGGACCTTCTGGACCTTTTCGACATCAGCCTCCATGAGGTCGGCGAGCTGGCCCATTCCCTTCTCTTTTCCCAGATTCTTGATGAAGCCTTCGGCGACTTGTCTGACAACCTCCCGTTTTTCCCATGGATAGACTATCCAAGCATCGGTTACCTCGACGCAGTAATCCGGCTTGAACTTGCACCAAGGCTTCATGTGGAGGGTTGCGACCTTCACCTCAAGCGGGTTCTTGGGGGCTATCTCCTGCTCAATCACCCCCTTTAGGGTGAGACCCTCATCCGCCACATCGTCGACAAGCAACACCCGCTTATCAGAGAGATCCTTTAGAGCTAGGGGGCTGTAGATCTTCACGCTGAATCTCTTGGCCACATCGACATAGCTGCTGCACCCAATTGGGTAAATCTTCCTAAATCCCAAGACATCTGAGAGGAGGTGAGCAACGGTGACTCCTCCGCGGAGGATACCTATCAGGATATCTGGGCTATAATCCGAGATTATCTTGTCGGCGAGCCTCTCCACCAGGGACTCGATATCCGCCCAAGATAACTGTAGGTACTTGAAGCCTCCGACCTCGAAAATTTTCATACAAAATCTTGTGAAAAGCATCATTAATATTTTTATGTTGAACATCGCGTGAGCAGTCCTTCGCTCTCCAGAAGCATATTCGATGAAGTGTGATTAAGTCTTAAATATACCTCTCTGGAAACCCAAACTGGGGGACTTTGTCAAAAGTTTCGAACGATGTGTATAGAAAGCAGTTGGAGATATTGAGGGTTCTCAGCGAATACTCTCAACCGGTGGGCTCGTCGATTATAAGGAAGGAACTCGCGAAGAGGGGGTTCTTCCTCAGCGATAGGACCATAAGATATCACTTGAAGCTGTTAGAGGATAGGGGCCTCGTCGAGGGACATGAAAAGGAGGGCAGAACTATAACCAAGATGGGTCTAGAGGAACTCAGTAGGGCATTAGCTTATGAGAGAATAGGATCCATCCTAACGAAATATCTCTCCTTAGCGTATAAGGTGACATATTCGCCCGAGTTGGAAAGCGGCGACGTCGTGGCAAATGTCTTGTTACTCGATAAGAAATTCGAGGAAAAATCTCTCGAAGTAATCCACAGGCTTTACGAGGGTAAATTCCTGCCACTGCCATATATCAAGATCTTGGATGAGGAAGAGGAATATCGCGGCATAGTCGTCCCAAAGAATAAACTCGTCATCTTAACCGTATGCAACCTGACCATAGATGGGGTTCTGATCCACTCAGGGATACCGTTGCTATTGAAGTACGGTGGATTAGTCCAGTTCCTCGGCGGGAAACCCATAAGATTCGTGGACCTGATATCATACGAACATACGACGATACCTCCCCTAGAGATATTCATCTACAAACATGCGACATCCATCCTAAGAGTTCTCGAAACCGGATCCGGAATGATACCTGCGAACATGAGGGAAATACCGGCTTCAGCGAGGGGGAAATCGATAGAGGCTCTCTCCACCCTTCAGAGAAGGGGATGGTCGGGGATATTATCGATAGGACTACCCAACGAAGCAGTCTTAGGGGTACCCGTTTCCATGGATAGGTTCGGGATATCAATGATCGGAGGAGTGATCTCAGCCGCTGCCATGGTCGAAGCCGGAATAGATGTTGATACGTTCGCACCACATTGTCTAGTTGATATCAAAGACATGGAAAAAATATTATAAAATCTTGGCAAATGATTGCCGTGAAGCGTATTCCTTAATCTTTATGTCTAACAAAAGGGGAAAAATCATTTGAAGTTTTATGAACGGTGAGGGAGAACGGTTTCTAAAAGATGTTTTAGATAGATTTGATGAAGCTGCTGAGATGCTCAACCTCGATGAGGGACTCCGAGAATTTCTGAGAACCCCGAAGAGGATTGTGACCGTGTCGGTTCCCGTTAAGATGGATAATGGATGCGTTAAGGTGTTTATCGGTTACAGGGTTCAGCACAACAACGCGAGGGGACCATATAAGGGTGGGATAAGATACCATCCTGATGTAACTCTCGAGGAGGTAACAGCGCTCGCCATACTCATGACTTGGAAAACAGCGGTCGTAGATATTCCATTTGGAGGCGCAAAAGGAGGCGTCAAATGTAACCCGAAGCAGATGTCTAGATCCGAGATCGAGAGGCTCACCAGGAGATACACCGCGGCCATAGCCGACGTAATAGGCCCCCACATAGATATTCCCGCACCTGACGTTTACACGGATCCTCAGACCATGGCCTGGATAATGGACACTTACAGTCAGCTTAAGGGCGCGCCGACCCCGGAAGTCGTCACCGGAAAACCTGTGCATGTCGGGGGAAGCGAGGGAAGAGAAGAGGCGACCTCCTACGGTGTTGCGGTATGCGTTAGGGAGGGAGCGAAAAAGTTCGAAATCCCATTCAAAAACGCGTCCATCGCAATTCAAGGATATGGAAACGTCGGGTATAACGCGGCGAGAATCCTTCATGATTGGGGGGCGAAAATAATAGCGGTCAGCGACTCGAAGGGCGGGATATTCTGCCGCGATGGCCTGATTCCGGAGAAGGTGATGGATCATAAAAAGAAGACGGGCAGCGTCGTGAATTTCCAGGGAGCCGAAAATATCTCGAATGAAGAGCTGTTGGAGCTGGATGTGGATTTCCTGATCCCGGCCGCGATAGAGGAGCAGATAACGATTAAGAACGCCGATAAGATTAGGGCGAAGGTCATAGTGGAGGGAGCTAATGGGCCGACTACCTCAGAGGCCGATAAAATCCTCGCCGAGAAGGGAATCGAAGTCGTCCCGGACATACTCGCAAACGCCGGAGGGGTCACGGTCAGCTATCTTGAGTGGGTTCAAAACTTGCAGAGATTTAGGCTGAGCAAGGAGGAGGTTTTGAAGAGACTTGATGAGAAGATGGTGAAGGCCTTCGACGAAGTGCTCGAATACTCCAGTAGATATGAGGTCGATATGAGGAGGGGAGCCCTACTACTTGCGGTCCACAGAGTCGCCGAGGCGGTGAACTCCTTGGGAATATGGCCGTAAGGGTTGACGACGTGAATTTTTTATTCAATCCACATTTATAGTCACTTAGTTAGATGAGGTTTTCCACCGGTCTCCCAAAACTTGATGATGAGCTAGGGGGCGGGATCAAAACAGGAGCCATAACCCTAATCTATGGCCGAGAAAAATCCGGGAAAACCAGCTTAGCCTTGAAAATCTGCGCCTCCGCGGCCCGAATCGCCTCAGCCGCTTACATCGACTGCTCTGGAAAACTTCACCCGCTTCGCTTGTCCCAGATTATCGAGTCAAACCGCGTCGATGAGGAAAGAATTTACCTATTGAGCGTGGAGAACTTTCTCCAGCAGGAGGAAGTCGTCCTAAAGATGCTCGACGAACGATCTCCGGCTCCTTTAGTGGTCTTCGACGACTTCACCTACCTCCATAGGATAGAATTAGCAGGCGACGTTAAGTCCGACATCAACATCTACAAGAGACTCGCATTTCAGCTCGCGGTCTTGAAGGAGGCGGCGGTAAGAGATGACATAGCCATCGTCGTGATAGGCCAGGTACACAGCATCCCCGATAAAGGCGAGGCCAGGGCAGTTGCCCATCGAATCCTGACATATTGGTCGGATTACGTGCTTAGAATAGAGAGTAAGCCGGGTCGACCACTCAGTAAAATAATATTAGAGAAGCCGGAAAGCGAGAAAGAGATCTATTTCAGGATCGTTAGGTCGGGAGTTGCCCCAGGCTAGGGCTAACTCGGGGTTATGAATTTCTCGATGAACCCGTTGTATAAGCCTAGGCTTGCGAGGAGAAGGAGCAGGAAGCTGAAGAACAACATGTATTTCGTCGTCCTCGGATCGGAGGGCCTGGAGACCGCTCTAACATAGAGGAGCAGGCCGACGAATCCTATGGCATAGTAGATGAATATCACGATTGTCTCGGCGTGGGTCTGCATCAACATGTTCCAGACGAAGATCCTCATGACCCCTCCTTGAAGATAGATTATTGATATAGGGTTATTTGTGGCAACTGAATAGGTGACGCCGCTGAAGAAAGCCACAGCGAAAATCATCAACACCGCCAGAAATAATTTTTCAGCGGTCTCGGACTTCAGGGTCTTGATGAACTTCTCCGACGTCGATCGCCTGCGATGAGACATCGGTAAAACACGGGATATAGGAGGTAAAAAACGTTAACATCGGAGTTTAGGTAGTGAATTCAAGAGAAGAGCCTAGCTCCGCCGTTAATTCCGGGGCAAGCTCGAGGAGTTTAGGTAGCTTAGAGGCTGAAACCCTGATCACCACCCTATCTAATGCTATGGATTTTAATCTAGCTCTCCGATCGATCTTCCTAATCTTCTTCATCACCTTCGAGAGGGAGTCCTTCAGTAGGTTAAGTTTCCTAATCACCGCATCGACCTCTTGAATTACGAGCTGGCCCTCAATGTCAAACGCTTCTAATACGGCCTTGCCGTCCTTGAACAGAGCTATCATGGGCTTGGGAGGATTCGTTGGACTCAACCCCGTTGGAACCCTAATCTGCGAATTGACCCGATAAAGCTCCAGCTCTCCGCCCCTAATACAGACGAACACATCTATGATTTCTGGAAGAACCGTTAGACCCATAGATTCTATAGCCTTCCTAAGGCCGGTAGATAGATCGCTCGCACCAAAGAACGCTATAACGCCCATACCTGATTCACGGAGCCCTCGGATCAACTTTAGATCCCTCGACCTCCGAACCTCGTCGAATATGACGTAGTCCGGGCTATTCAGGAACAAGAACTCCAATGCCTTGTCTAGGTCGCCGTCTAAAGGCCCGTAATAGGTTGACGTCCTCGGAGAGGGAGCCCTCCTCGAGTACCCCAATATCTTGGCCATCTTCCCCTTTTCCCATAATCTCCGCGCCAACAGCTTTGCGAGTGGATGTGTGTAGATGCCGTCGCAGTTAACCACCAGTATTCCACGTGAAGACTCGGAGGCTTCGTGAATTATCGCCTCAAGCGATTCCTCCTCTACTACGTGTTTAAGCGGGTTTCTTTGGATTGTCACTTCGAGGCCATCGGAGAAGGGCGGTTTTGCGACGCTTATCCTGTAGTCTTCTGATTCTATGATCACTGCGCCCGTCTTGAGGAGTGCTATGTCGTATTCGTCGCCTATCCTCGACGCCGCCGTGACTTCCTCGATTATCGCATTCAGCTCCTCCTCCGTGCACGGCTCCTCTCTGAGTTTGACGACCTCGAGAGATCCATTTTTTAACCGTTTGCCGTATGGGGGTGATCCCGACTTGAGGTGAAGGCTGTAAATATCTGGAGCGAGATATCTCTCAAAGAAGAATCTCTCCACCTTCTCATATGGCTCAACATATTTGACTGGAATCCCCTCCGCCTCCGCGACCAATGCCTGGACATAATCTGAGGTATAGAGGATCCCGCCCTCGGTCTTCGCCACGTCTCTTATCAGAGCGTCTATCCGACCACTCTTCGCGAGCTTAATATCTTCTATGCTCGGTCTTTCACCGGAAAATCGTATGCCTATTCCGCGTTCCTCGGCAATCTCTCTGATCTTCTTCACCTCTTCGAGGCCCCTAAAGCCCACATCTCGCCCCTTGGACGCCTGTGCTTGGAGTTCGTCGATGACCGCGAGTGGGATTATTATCTCGCATTCAATTAATTTTCCGCTCTCCATTAGACTCGACAGTCTCCCATTAATCACTATGCTGGTATCGGGGATGATCTTATCCGTCAATCCGTGGTAAAGCTGGTCACCGTGGTCTAAAAAGGTCATCTCCTTTTTTCGATCATTTCGAGCGCGTGGAAGAGCTCGCTTAAATTCTCGATCATGTAATCGGGTTTACTCCTCTCCAGGGCTTCTCTTGAGTCAAAACCTCCTAGTACCCCTATAGCGTAAACACCCGCCTCCTTAGCCGCCGCTATGTCTATGACCGCATCCCCGATGTACACCGCCTCCCGCGGCGCCACCCCAAGCCTCTTAACGCATTCTGAGATCGGGGAGCCGTCAGGCTTCATCCTATCCACGTCCCCCCTCGCGACGACGGCGTCAAAGTAGCCGAGGATGCCGAGCTTCTTCAGCGCAAGCCGCACCCCCACTCTACCGTTATTAGAAGCGACCCCGAGTCTATATCCCATACTCTTTAGCCTCTTTATGACTTCCCGTACATTGGGTCTGAGTTCGGCTTCCTCGGCAGCTTCTAGTTCGTATGGTTGGAAGCATTCGTCGAGGATCTTCATTAAGAATCCGCGGCTGAGTCCATATTTCTCGATTAGGAACTGTATCATTTTCTCTGAGGGCATGTCGGGGTTCAATGCTTCAACGTCAAATCCCGACTCCCTGAGCCTCCGGAGGAACTCTTTTTTCGCCTCCCTGCTCTTGAGCTTCATGGCCACGAGGGTCCCATCGAGATCGAAGATGACTGCCTTAATCACCATCTAGATCCATTGATCAATGTATGTCGAGTTAAAATTGATTTTCCTAGGGCTGGAGGAAAGGGTTAAATGGATTCTAAGTGTGGAAAGCCCTTGATGAAAGCAGCTATAATCGGAGTGGGGATGACGAAGTTCGGCAGAGATCTAGAACACCAGTTACCCGAACTCACCGCAGAAGCTATACACCTCGCCTTAGAGGACGCCGGCATAGACAGGAAAGACGTAAGATATGTGGCCTTCGCCAACGTCGGTGGATGGAGTTCGGAGTTCTTCCCGCTCCCAATAGTATGCGAATACGCTGGATTGACCCCGACGGGCGGTATGAGGATTGAGGCGGCATGCGCGTCGGGGAGCGCGGCGCTGAATGCGGCGTATATGGCCGTTGCATCAGGGATGGTTGACATCGCGTTGGCCGTGGGCGCGGAGAGGATGAATGAGCTGGAAACCCCTCAGGTCGTCGAGCTACTCGGTAGGGGAGGAAACTTCTTCTGGGAATTCGAGAACTTCGGGTTAACCTTCCCAGCATATTACGCATTATTCGCGACCGCCTATTTCCAAGAATATGGAGCTAACGAGGAAGACCTCGCGAAGATCGCCGTTAAGAACCATTACTACGGCTCGATGAACCCGAAGGCGCAATTCCAAAAGAAGATAACTATAGAAGATGTCTTGAACTCCAGGTATATCGCCTGGCCCCTAAAGCTCTACGACTGCTCCCCAATCACCGACGGAGCCGCGGCGGCGATAGTCGCCTCGGAGAAAACAGCCTCGGAGTTGACTGATACCCCTATCTGGATTAAGGCCCAGGGGATAGCGACGGGCACCGCGAACTTGACCATGCGGAAGAACTTACTCTCACTTGAGAGCGCGGTGGAGGCGGCGAGGCAGGCCTATGAAAAGGCGGGAGTAGAGGATCCCTTGAAATCCTTTGATTTCGCCCTCGTCCACGACTGCTTCACGATAGCGGAGATCCTGGCATATGAGGACCTCGGATTCGCGGAGAGGGGTAAGGGATACCTCCTAGCGAGAGAGGAGCAGACCTACATCGGCGGAGTTATTCCCGTGAACATCGACGGCGGATTGAAGTCTAAGGGCCACCCGATAGGCGCCTCGGGACTCGGAATGGTTCACGAAGCAGTTAAACAGCTTAGGCAAGAAGTGGAGAAAGGTAGACAGGCGCCGATTAAGAGGGGGCAGGCGCTGATACACAACGTCGGCGGAACCGGGCACTTCGCATATGTGACGATATTGAGCCTTGAGAAGGCGTAAAACGGGGTATAGAATTAGAAATCCATAGCGTTGTAGATCTCAGGTGGTAGACCTGGACATTGTCGGTCTAGGTAGTATTTGCTGAGCTTTATCTGGGCTTTCAGCAGCTTCTTCATCTCATTCATGGAGAGATAGCTCGTCGGCATCAATTCTTTAAGCCTCTCTCCGTCGATTCCCTCAACCTCCACGGGGACCAATACCTTATCTCCCCAGATTGGGTGAGGCTCGTATTCCACCGCCCCCCTCGCCGCCTGGAGTATGAATAGCTCGGTCTCCTCGATCGATGGAGAGGTCCCCCCTATCGGCGCCCTAAATCCGTCCTCCTTCACCTCGAAGATCGGCTGCGGTACCTCGACCTCCTCTTCTCCGAGCTTAATCTTGGTCCAGGCATATTTGGCGACTATTCTCCCGGTGGTGTTGAATTGATAGACCTCGATTGGGTTACCCTTCTCGATCCTCTTCTTTAGCATCTCATAGAATCTAAGGACGTGCTTGGTCGACGGAACCCCCATCGTAAACGGCTTACAATATCTAGTGGAGAAGATCACTCCAACGGCCTCCCTCGACTGAGCCGGGTGGCCGACGGTCCTACCATCAGCTAGCACCTTCGCCGCGAAGGCCGGATCAACTATCTTGATCCAGGCGTAGTCTGTGAA
>CAZAVQ010000023.1:0-9673 GCA_964488635.1 uncultured Nitrososphaeria archaeon | reverse complement strand
TCCGACTAATTAAGAGTTTATTTCCGCCTCTAGGCCGGACTACCTCCTTTGAGATTAAGAAGCGTTATGAGGAGATGAAGGAGCTGCTCTTCGAGCCCTTCAGCGTTGAGGGTAATCTTGGTGAGCCGATAAGAGATCAGGAGGGGGAGGTCAGGATTAAGGAGGGTGAACGCGCCGACCACGATATGCTCTGGACCATGGACTGGCTTGTAGAATACGTCGTGGAGCCCTTACCAAAGTAGAATCAACCCCTTTCCGCAATTATTTTTTGTAACAATCTATCACATAGAGAAAAGTATTCATTAAGCCGCGTATAGTTCATTATCGCTCAGAAGATGCTCCGGTAGTATAGTCCGGTCAAGTATGCGGGCCTCTCGAGCCCGTGACCCGGGTTCAAATCCCGGCCGGAGCACTACTTCCACATATTTTGTGGTAAACCCTATTTTCCGATTAGTTATCTTGGTTAAAATGTTTTTATCGTGCAGGTCTTGTTGAGAGCTGGTGGAAGTTGGTTCAGGCTGTTGTTGAGAGGGAAGAGGCCAGAGCCGTAGGAGAGACCGTCAGCATATGTCCTGAATGTAACGCGCTCATACCGGCGAAGCTCATCGAAAAAGATGGGAGAATCTATATCCAGAAGACGTGTCCCAAGCACGGCGAATTCGTAGAACTCTACTTTGGAAGCGCTGAAATGTATCATAGATTCTCCAAGTACGCTCACGACGGGAAGGGCGTGGAAACACCTAACGTTAAGGTTAAGCAGTATATTTGCCCCTTTAATTGCGGTCTCTGCCCAGGCCATATGAGCCACACGGCTCTCGCCAACATAGTGGTCACAAATAGGTGTGACCTCCACTGCTGGTATTGTTTCTTCTTCGCAGAGCGGGCTGGATACGTTTACGAGCCCAGCATAGAGCAGATCAGAGAGATGGCCAGAAACTTGAAGAGGATGAGACCCGTCCCCGGGAACTCAGTCCAGCTCACCGGCGGAGAACCCGCTCTCAGAGACGATTTACCGGAGATAATTAGGGTCCTGAAAGAAGAGGGATTCGACCACGTCCAGCTTAACACTAATGGGATCAGGCTCTCGAGGGATTTCGAGTTCTTCAAACGCGTAAAGGAGGCCGGCGTCAGCACCCTCTATCTGAGCTTCGACGGAGTCACCCCCAAGACGAATCCCAAGAATCATTGGGAGATCCCCGGGATCCTCGAAAACGCGAGGAAACTCGACGTCGGGATAGTCCTAGTCCCCACCGTGATAAAGGGCGTGAATGACCACGAACTCGGAGACATGGTGCGATTCGGATTTAAGAACATAGATGTCATCAGGTCTGTTAATTTCCAGCCTGTTTCCCTCGTCGGGAGGATGCCGAAAAAAGAGAGGGAGAGATTTAGGATAACCATCCCAGACTGCATCAAGCGCATCGAAGAACAAACGAACGGAGAGATCCCCGAGGAAGCCTGGTTCCCAGTCCCATCATGTGTCCCCATAACCCACTTGATCGAGGCCATAACCGAGAGACCGCAATACGAGCTCTCAACCCACTTCGTCTGCGGCGCCGGAACCTACGTCTTCAAGGATGGGGATCACATGGTCCCGATAACAGCCTTCGTCGATGTAGACGGCTTCCTGAAATACCTCCAAGACATGGCCGATAGGATAAAATCCGGAGCCAACAAATACATCGCAGCCGCGAAGCTCCTCTGGAATCTTGGATCATTTATAGATGAAAAGAAGACTCCATCTGGGCTCAACATTAAGCGCCTGCTCTTCAAGATCTTCATCAAACACGATTACAGGAGCCTCGGCGAGTGGCATCACAGAAGCCTGTTCCTCGGGATGATGCACTTCCAAGACAAGTACAACTACGACGTGGAGAGGGTTAGGAGATGCTGCATTCACTATCTCGTTCCTGATGGGAGGATTATCCCGTTCTGTGCCTTCAACGTCTTACCCGAAATCTATAGGGATGTAATCCAGAAAAAATATGGAATTCCGATTGAGGAATGGGAGAAGAAGACTGGGAGAAAGCTGAGCGACGACATTTACCGAAGAGTTGTCGAACCCGAGTAGATGAAAAGAATTAAATTAAGCAGCATCTTCCGATTCCTTAAAGATGCCAAGTAGATTTGGGATTAGAGCGCCTCCAGAATGGGGCATCGAACCCGTCCCGAGGGAACATAAGATCCTCCGTGGAGTCGATCTCTTCGTATTATGGTCGAGCCTCGGCGTAGGCTTACTGGTTTTAGTGGCAGGATCCCTCCTAGTCCCGGGCCTAGGTCTCATGGACGCCCTCGCGGTATCCCTCATAGGGTCCTTGATCGGGAGCGCGCTCCTAGCGGCTGCGGGGATCATTGGGAGTAAATACTCAATTCCAACCATGGTTAGCTTGAGACCAATCCTAGGGAAAACCGGATCCTATATCCCAACGGCGTTAAATGTCCTTCAGCTAATCGGCTGGACCGCGTTCGAGCTAATGATTATGGGAGCCGCGGCGGCAAATGTCTCAGGCCCGATCCTAGGATCCTACACGAAGATCTTTTGGACAGTAATCTTCGCGATCTGGTGCATGGCGCTGGCAATCGGCGGACCGCTGGTTTTTGTTAGGAAATGGCTTGAAAGGGCCGCAATATGGCTCGTTTACCTCTCGACTATATGGATCACGATCCAAGTCTTCACCCGTCCAGGTGTCTGGAGCCTATTCGTGAAACCTGGTGACGGATCTCTTCCGATACCCTTGGCACTCGATCTCGTAATAGCCATGCCCATCTCTTGGTGGCCCCTAATATCGGATTACAACAGATTCTCGTCAACGAATAGGGGAGGATTCTTCGGCACATTCCTAGGATACACGATCGCGAATACTTGGTTTTATTTCCTCGGGGCGGCGCTCGTTATAGTCATGGGGGTAACTGACATAATCTCATCGATAGCGACGCTCCTCTTCGGAAACCTCGCCCTCATCCTGATACTCGTCGATGAAACCGACAACTGCTTCGCAGACATCTACTCAACCGCGATCTCCATCCAAAACATCGCGCCGAAAACTAGACAGTGGAAACTCATCGTCTCCGCAACGGTCATAGGTTTGATTCTCGCGGTAACGATGCCCTTAACGGAATATGAGTGGTTCTTGCTGATGATAGGCGGCTTATTCGTCCCACTTCTCGGGGTTCTAATCTCGGAATACGTTGTCAGAGAGAAGGCCGGCGGATTCGATGTCTCGGAGTTCTATGATAAAGCCCCCATGATCAAGATCAGAACGATCTTTTCGTGGTTCGCCGGAGTCGCGGCATACTTCCTAATAGCCAACCTCTTCCCCGATCTAGGTGCCAGCATACCCTCCTTCACCCTATCCGCATTCCTGAACCTCGCTCTAGGAATCCTTAAGAAAGGGACTTAGAATTCTCGGAAATGAGAGTTTATGGAACAGGAGAGGATCGGGGAACTCATAGAAATGGCCCGCGAGCTGTTTTCAAAAGAGCCTCAGTTAATTAGGCACTCATCCGGGGAGTTCCTCATCGTCGGAGATACTCACGGGGATCTCGAGACGACCCTGAATGCCATCAGGTTCGCCGAGAAAGAGGGGTTAAATCTATTATTCTTGGGAGATTACGTCGATAGGGGGCCGAAGCAGATAGAGAACATCACCACCCTCCTCGAATTAAAGCTCAGCTGGAATGAGAGGCTAACGATGCTGAGGGGAAACCACGAATCAGCCGAGATGAATAGGTGGTATGGATTCTATAACGTGGTGGCTTCGACCTATGGTCCGCAGCTCTACGAGAAGTTTGCAGAACTCTTTTCCCAACTCCCCTACGCCGCCCTAATTCGGAATAAAATCTTCTGCGCCCACGGAGGCATTCCGCAAAAGCTCACGAAGATAGAAGAGATCGATAGATTCCCAAAGGGTGAGATCGACCCTGAACACCCAAGAGCACTCCAACTCGTCTGGAACGATCCATGTGAAGATATTGAGGAATTCGCGCCTAGCTGGAGGGGCGGCGGGGCCATGTTATTTGGCAGACTCGCCTTTGAGAGATTTATGGCCTTGAATGGGCTCGAACTCATGATCAGATCGCATGAACCACAGGATAAGGGATATGGATACCTATTCGACGGCAGGCTTCTCACGATATTCTCATGTAGATACTATGGCGTAAGGCCGGCCGGGGCTCTCTTAAGAGGAGAGGAGGTTAAGATAGTCTATCTTGAGTGATATGGCTTTAGGGTATTGCGCCGAGAACTAACTTCACGTCGAGCTGTTTACCTTCCCTATAGATCGTGAGCGTTATCTCGTCACCAGGTCTCTTGTATTCTTCTAGATATGATAGTAGATCTCCTAATCCGAAAATCTTCATTCCATCTACTCCTATTATCACGTCCCCACCTATCTTTAATCGACTTCCATCCGAGAGAATTACCCATTTAGTTCCTCCCCTGAGCCCCGCTTTATCGGCTGGACTTCCCGGAGCAACATCCGTTACTAAAAATCCGTAGGCTTTTGGCAGGTTCATCAGCTTCGCTATCTCCATGTTAACATCCATTCCCCTAACGCCTATCCACGGATGCTCGTATTTCCCAGTCTCTATCAGGGATTGTACGATCCTCGCCACCGTGTTTGAGGGAATCGCGAAACCTATTCCGGCGAACTCGCCCGTCCTCGAGGCTATCGCCGTCGTCACCCCTATTACTCTCCCCGAATAATCTAATAGTGGGCCTCCGCTGCTCCCGGGGTTCACCGCGGCGTCGAACTGTATGACTCTTGGGATCAGCCTTCCTCCGGGGGTCATCAAGAGCCTATCGAGCTGACTTATTACGCCGGTCGTCAGGCTGGCCGCTAATCCGAATGGATTCCCAACGGCTATAACCGGTTGCCCGACCCTGAGGTTTGATGAATTGCCGAGGACGAGCGGGCGCAAGGTCTTATTTCCCGGATCTATTTTCAAAACTGCTAGATCTGCGTATGGATCTTTTCCGATTATCTTGGCATCGTAGATGCTTTTGTCAGGAAAGAATACCTCCACATCCACCGCCCCTTCGATGACGTGGTAATTAGTCACAATATGACCAAACGAATCGTATACGAACCCCGATCCCTCACTTGATCCATACTCCTTTCCGAAGAATGTTTGGACTATTACCGTCGCCCTTATCAAGACTACCGAGTCCTTGACTTTTTCATAAACGAGTTCGGGAGCCGATAAGTTCTGTTTAATGACAGTAATCGTCTGCTTGCGCTCCGTCAGATTCATCTCGGAGAGCTTTTCATTTAGATCGGCGACCCAATTTTTTATGGAATGTTGGAGATTAGTTAGAGATTGGTTTGTCGATTCCTCAAATTGGTTAATCTTGGTCGTTAAATCCGCGACCTTTTGGTAAACGAATAATAACCCGGCGCCGGTGAGGAGTGAGATGCTCAGGGATAACGCCACTAGAATGTAGACGGTCTTCATTCTTCAGGCCATAGAATGGGGCGAGAAGAATAAATACCCTATATTATCCGCTTGATGCCCAATTGCCAAAATGACTTGATTTAAATGATTAGAAGAAAGCCGCCTTCTTGCGGGTCTCCCGCGGCCTGACCTTTAGAACTCCGTAATGTATTGCGCAGCTTATGCAGAGGTTTTTCGTGATGACGTTCTCCGCGATGTAGGCTCCTTGTTTCTTGAGTTCCTTGGCTAGGTCCCCGCTCACTAGGGATACCCTTCTGGTGACCCTCTGGATCTTACTCCGGGGAACGAAGGCTCCGCAGTTGTCGCACTGGACCATCGGCTCATGGCCCTTAGACCCTTTCCCCCTCCCCCTGTTCTTCCTCTTAATCGGCAAGGAAAACGCCTCCAAGGATTCGGGTCTCCGCCAAGTTATAACTATTTTTCCTCAAAGCGTTTTTCGGGGGTTGATGCCCTGTTTAGGATGCTTCATCTATAGGCCAAAAATGGTTAAGATTCTTCGTTTTTAGGTCCCTATTGTGAAACTTTTATAGAGGAATGTCTCAAGAAAGATCGGAGTCCGCGGGAATGGCTATGGAGGTCGAGCTAATCTTCGACGTACCTAGGCTCGAGGAGAAGTTGATAGTGAAAGCTCTAAAGAAATCGGGGCTCGATCTCAAGCTCACCAACGTCAAGTATGACCCACTCACCTGGGGCAACCCGCCGGCCCCCCTCTCGTTGATCAGGACCATATCCATGCAGCGGGCGGTTTACTCGGCGTCTCTTAGAGAGGCGGCGGGCGCCAAGACGATAAATCGTTATCATGCGATCTTAATAGCTGGGGATAAGATCCTAACTCTCAGCGAGCTTAAAAAGGCCAGTATACCGTTTCCAGAGAGCCTCGTTGCCTTCAACCCCGAGGCCGCCGAGAAGGCCGGAGAACTCCTCGGATACCCTGTGGTCGATAAGCCCCCGATCGGAAGCTGGGGGAGACTCGTCACGCTCGTGAGAGATCATCAATCCCTTAAAACGGTAATCGAGCACAGGGAACTCCTCCAAAGCCAGGTAATAAAGACCCACCTAATCCAGAGATACGTCAGCGGGGGAAACATAGACCTGAGAATACTCGTGCTCGGCGAAGAGGTCCTCGGAGGGATGAGGAGGATCGCGGGAGTCGACGAGTGGAGGAGCAACGTGGCCAGGGGAGGAAAGGTTGAGGCCATTAAACTCAACGAGGAGCTAATGGAGCTGGCGCTCAAGGTGGCGGAGGTGATAGGCGGGGAATTCATCGGGATAGACCTCTTCGAAGAAAATGGAAGCTACCTAGTAAACGAGGTCAACGGAGTTCCAGAGTTCAAGGGGTTCATGGAGGCAACTCACATAAACATTCCCGAAAAACTTGCCGACTACGCGAAATCAGTTCTCAGAAAATAAAGGAAAATAGGGATTTGCGTGGATGCGGGTTTAGTCTGTGAAGACGCCGAGATAGTCGAAGAATTCCTCTGGGACCTTCCTCATCTGACCCACCACTTCACTTAGCTTCACCGGGACAATCTCGGTTCCGCGGAGGACGGCCGCATACCCGAACTTCTTCTCCTTAACTAGGTCAACTGCCGCATATCCGAGCCTTATCCCCAGAACTCTATCATATGCGTTCGGAGAGCCGCCCCTCTGAATATGGCCTAGAATCACCGACCGCACGTCCTTTCCAGTTCTCTTCTTTATCTCCTGCTCTAGGAGCTTTGCAATTCCTCCGAGCCTCACGTGCCCATACTCGTCTTTTTCAGCCGCGGCTGCGACCAGCTCGCCTATTTCCGGTATCTTAACCCCCTCGGCGACGGCGATTATCGTGTGGTGTTTTCCCTCCTCCTCGCGCTTCTTTATGATGTCGCATATTTGCTGTAAATTGAGCGGTTTCTCCGGAATCAATATTATGTGCGCGCCTCCGGCCAAGCCTCCCATCAGGGCCAGCCATCCAGCATATCTACCGAAGATCTCGGCGATGATGACCCTTCTATGGGATCTCGCCGTCGTGTGTAATCTGCTGAGCGCGTCCGCTATTACGTCGACAGCTGTCCAGAACCCTATCGAGTAGTCGGTGGCGGAGAGGTCGTTGTCTATTGTCTTCGGGACCCCCACGATCGGGATCCCCCTCTCATAGAGCTTTTCGGCGGCTCCTAAGGTGTCGTCTCCGCCTATGGTGATCAGGGCGTCCAGCTGGAACTTCTTTACATTCTCCATCACCTTTTTGACGTCTTCTTCGGATTTCACCGGGTTCTTCCTAGAGGTGCCGAGCATCGTGCCGCCTATCTCGTAGATGCCCTCCACATCCTCTCTCCTTAAAGGCTTGATCTCGCCCTTTATCAGGCCCTCATACCCATTTTTTATGCCGAAGACCTCGAAGCCATATTGAGCCGCCCTCACCACCGCCGCTTGGATCACCGCGTTGAGGCCAGGGCAGTCGCCTCCACCGGTTAATAGCCCGATTCTCATCCCATTAATCCTCCGAGTGAGATTATGCATCAAGATAAAATATATAGATATTTACGTATCGAGTGAAGATCTTGAAGATTTTTGATTTTTTCCGCGATGATGGAAAAACTTTAATGAAGCAGCCGTCACCATGGCGTGACAACGTGACCTTATCTGGCTTCGGTGTCCGGGCATGAGCGTGAAAGTCGCGATAATCGGTGCGAGTGGATACACGGGCGGGGAGCTTCTCAGGATCTTGGCGGTTCACAGGGAAGTCGAGGTGACCGCGGCGACGTCGAGGGAGTATGCCGGTAAGCCGATAACCCGCGTTCACCCCCACCTCAGGGGATTCTATCGGATGATGCGGTTTGTGGAGGTGGATCTCGATAAGATCCTGAAGGCGGATGTAGTCTTCCTGAGCCTCCCTGCCGGGGTCTCCCTACAATATGTTCCGAAAATCTTGGAGTCGGGGTTAAAGGTTGTGGATTTGGGGCCGGATTACAGATTGAAGAACCCAGATGAATATGTGAGATGGTATAAGTTTGAGCACCCGCACCCCGACCTCTTAAAAAAGGCGGTCTACGGCATGCCGGAACTCCACCGAGAGGAGCTGGCGCGGGCGGAACTCATAGCCTCTCCGGGATGCAACTCCACCGCGGCCATATTGGCCCTAATCCCCGCGGTTAAGGAGAAGTTGATAGAGCTGGATCACATAGCCATCGATGTGAAGGTCGGCAGCAGCGAAGCCGGCAGGAAGCCCACGGCGGGAAGCCACCACCCAGAGAGGGCGAACGTGATCAGGCCTTATGAGGCTTCAGGGCATAGGCACGTCGCCGAGGTTGAGCAGGAGCTGTCAGTCTTCGCGGGCAAGGAGCTGAGGATAGCGTTCGTCCCACATGCCGTTGGATGCGTCAGGGGGGCCCTCGCCACCGCGCACACCTGGCTTAGGAATGGAGTCGACGAGAAGGCCATCCTCAGAGCCTTTGTCTCTTGTTACGGGAAGGAGCCCTTCATCAGAATAGTAAGGGGGCCGCCCGTGGGATATCCGGATCCAAAATACGTGATCGGGAGCAATTTCGCCGACGTGGGATTCGCCTACGATGGAAGAGTTAGAAGAGCCGCTCTCATAGCCGCGATCGATAACCTTATGAAGGGCGCCGCTGGGCAGGCGGTGCAGGCGTTCAACATAATGATGGGGTTCGATGAGCGGGAGGGATTATTTACTCCGCCCTTGAAACCCGCGTGATCTGGGGGCGTCCGAGATGTTGGTTGTGAAGGCCGGTGGAAGGGCTCTTGAACAGAACCTCGAGGGAATCTTGAAGAGCTTGGCGGATAGGGCGTCCAAGGGCGCGAGGCTGATCTTCATTCACGGCGGAGGAGATGTGGTCTCGAGATATGAGAAGCTCATGGGTATGGAGCCAAAGTTCGTCGTCTCCCCCCAGGGAATAAGGAGCAGGTATACCGACGAGAAAGAACTCGAGGTCTACGTCATGGTGATGGCGGGGAAATTAAACAAGGAGATCGTGTCGAGACTCCAGGCCATGGGCGTCAAGGCGATAGGCCTCACGGGGGCGGATGGGGGCTTATTGAGGGCCGAGAGGAAGAAGAGGATAGTCATAGTGGATGAACGCGGGCGGAAGAGGGCGATTCCAGGCGGCTACACGGGCTCCATAAAGGAGGTGAACACCGAGCTAATCGAGAACCTGCTAAGCCAGGGGTATACCTTGGTGATCTCGCCTATCGCACTGGGATCAAACTACGAATTACTAAA